>JBAZHT010000009.1:0-37687 GCA_041652255.1 Bacteroidales bacterium | reverse complement strand
AAAATATCTATGGATACTTTCGCGTACTCCTGAAATGGCTCCTGCTGACCTTGACCGGGTATTGAACAGAGCCACTTCTCTTGGTTACAATACAGGCGAATTGATCTGGGTAGAGCAACGTGACTAGCAAATCGGGAAAAATTGCCAACATATCGTGAAAAAAAGCCATTGCCCGGTATCCTAAAATACCGGACCTTTGCATCATGAAAACAATCATGACACTTATCGCTTTGATACCCGCATTGGTATTGTTCGGGGGAAATGAAGGTAATACTGATAAAAAAAAGGAAATTAAAATTATGGAACTCACAAAAGAAGAATTCATCAAACGCGTTTATAATTACGAAGCCAATCCTAATGAATGGAAGTATGAAGGAGACAAACCCTGTATCGTGGATTTTCACGCTACCTGGTGTGCCCCCTGTAAAATGCTTGCACCTTCCCTGGAAGAAATCAATCAGGAATACAACGGCGACATATACATCTATAAAGTAGACGTTGACAAATCTCCGGAACTGGCTGCAATATTCGGGGTACGTAGTGTTCCTACGCTTTTATGGATTCCCCTTTCCGGCAAACCCAGCATATCCCAGGGAGCACTCCCCAAGAGCCAGCTGGATTCTATTGTCAAAAGCACCTTGCTAAAAACAGAATAGGTTTATTATCTTTGCTGAATGGAATATACGTATATCACTCCCCTGCAGGGGAGTTTGATAGTTACGGACGATTTCCACAGCAGAGACTCGCTTCTCCGTAACAAAGACTTTTATAAATTTATATGGGTCCGTGAAGGATCCATAGATATTGAAATAGATCACATGGGAATACACCTGGAAAAAGACCAGGTTATTCCCTTGTCCAACATACACCATATCACCTTCACCGAAATAGAAGGCAGCTACGTATCCATTCTTTTCAACAGCAATTTCTACTGTATATTCAAATCGGACAACGAGGTTTCCTGTAACGGATTCCTGTTCACGGGTTATTCAGATCCCATGCTTATGCAGTTAAGCAGCTCACAATCAGAAAACCTGGAAAGAATCATCACGGATATCGACAGGGAATACCTGGAAAATGATTCTCTAAAGGAAGAAATGCTTCGTCTGCACCTGAAACGGTTTATCATAGTTTGCACACGCATAGCTCGTGAGAAATTCTCCATTGAACCGGGTAACGAAACCACTTTTTACCTTTTTCGCCAATTTTTCACCCTGGTGGACAGGCATTATAAAGAGAAGAAAATGGTAAAAGAATATGCTGACATACTCAACCGTTCCCCAAAAACGCTGACGAATCTTTTTGCCCTTTACAATTTACCATCCCCGCTTCATATAATTCACGAACGTATACTTGCAGAAGCAAAACGTTTGTTGCTGTACAGTAATAAAAACGCCAAAGAGATTACCAATATCCTGGGCTTTGACGATATGGCTTCATTCAGTCGTTTTTTCAAACGAGCTTCCGGAATGAGCATAACTGAATTCCGTAACGAAAATATACCGTCATGATAACTTTAAGTCGCTTCCTGGTCGTATGTTTTTTTACTGCTATATCCTTGTTGTTTACAAACTGTGAGGTCAACAGGATATTCAACATGGGAGAAAAAGTAGTTAAGGAAGTTAACATTAAACGTTTTAAGGGGAAGTGGCACGAAGTAGCCCGTCTTTGTACTAATGGCAAAAAGAACAATCTTGTAGCCGTAACCCTGGAAGTATCAATAGATCCCAAAGGAATCATTCACCTGTTCCTTACGGGTCACAAACTCACGCCATACGGTCCTGTTAAAAATTTGAGAGGAAAAGGGAAATGGAATGAAAAAAAACCCGGTACGGTCCGGAATACTTTTTTTCTGAATTTTTACAGGGATTACTATATTCTTCACGTAGAAGAAGATTATTCCACAACCATAATCAGCGATCAGACCGGGACCAGGTTGCATATTTTGTCACGACACCCATCCTTATCTGCTGAAGGGGTTTCTTCCATAAGAGATAAGATCCTTTCACTGGGTTATGACCCCGGAGAATTGTGCTGGTCGGAAACTTATTTTTGAAAAAGATCGTTCAACGCATTGAGTTTTTCATCCAGATCGCGACATTTCACCTCATACTGATCTTCTGAAGGTAATTCAGTCCTTACTCCGTAATAATACTTGATTTTTGGTTCAGTTCCGGAAGGTCTGATAGTTACAACTGTATTATCCGCACAGACAAATTGTAGCACATCGGATCCGGGCAGGTTGATCTCATACCTCAGATCACTCACCAGATCTACCGTTTCCCTTTTCTTATAATCATGAAACAAAACGACTTCAGATCCCAGGAGCCGGGACGGGGGATTTTCTCTGAAACAAGCCAGGATGGACCTGATCTGCTCCATACCGTCTTTTCCCTTGAGTGTTACTGAAACCATACGTTCTTTAAAAAAGCCGAACCGCAGGTATACTTCCCGCATCAGATCATAAAGCGTTTTACCTTTTGAGGCTGCCCAACAGGCAACTTCAGCCGTTAATGCACATGTTACAACAGCGTCTTTGTCCCTTACATATTGTCCGACATTAAAACCGTAGCTTTCCTCTCCCCCACATATAAATTCTTTTCTACCCTCGTTGTTGCGGATCACTTCGGCTATGTATTTGAATCCTGTAAGCACATTATAACAGGCAACATCGTAATGGTCGGCTATAGATTGTAAAAGATCACTTGTCACGATCGTCTTGACAATATATTCATTTCCCTTGAGACGTTTTGTATCTTTCCATTTCTCCAATAAATAGTATGTCAAGAGCGCTGCTGTCTGATTCCCGTTCAGTAACTCAATCTGACCGGCAGGATTTCTGACAGCTATCCCTACCCTGTCAGCGTCAGGGTCAGTAGCCATGACCAATTGGGCTCCTGTCTGCTCCGCTTTTTCAATAGCCAGTTTTAAGGCAGCCGGCTCTTCCGGGTTCGGAGAAACAACAGTAGGAAAAAACCCGTCTGTCACATCCTGCTCGGGAACGTGAAAAACATTTGTAAAGCCCAATCTTGAAAGAGCTTCAGGTACCAAATGTACACCTGTCCCGTGAAGTGGCGTATAAACCATCTTCAGATCACGGAATGCTTCTATAGCTTGAGGACTTAAATTTATAAGGCTTAAAATGGCATCCAGATATAACGTATCTTCTTCTTCACCCAGCATTACAATTTTTCCCTTTCCCCCGGAAAATTTTACCATGGAAGGTGAAGATATTTTTTGCACTTCTTCAATAATCATGGCATCCCGGGGTGCCACCACCTGTGCCCCGTCATTGCCGTATACTTTATATCCGTTGTATTCTTTGGGATTATGACTTGCCGTGATCATTACTCCGATATGGCATTTATGCTCCCTGACCGTAAAACTCAGTTGGGGCGTAGGCCTGAGAGAATCAAAAAGGAATACGGTAAAATCATTGGCGGCTAAAACCTCAGCAGTGATCCTGGCAAATTCCGGTGACTGATTTCTGCAATCATACGCAATGGCCGCTTTATAGGGTCCGGCTTCGTTCTTTTTTACAAAATCCGCCAAACCCTGGGTTACCATACCCACCGTGTAACGGTTCATGCGGTTTGTCCCTGCGCCCATGACACCCCGTAATCCCCCCGTTCCGAATTCCAGGTTTTTGTAAAACGAGTCTTCCAGTGTTACGGTATCTTCTTCCATCAGCCTGAGCACCTCATTACGCGTTTGTTCATCGAACAACGGTTGCAGCCATTCCCGGGCTTTTTCCATGATATTCTGTTCCATATTTTTTTAAATTATATATTCAATTCCTTCCTGCCAATGGGGGACCGTAACCCCGGGTAACTGGCTTATCTTTTGCGGACTCATGACGGTATAAATAGGTCTGGCAGCACCTTCCGGGAAACCCGTCAAAACCGGTAAAACGGGTACCGGAACCAATGGGGGGGTCTTATGCAGCATCAGATCACGAACCTTTAATGCAAAAAGGTACCGGCTGCAACCTCCTCCCGAATTGGTATAGTGAAACAAACCCGATTCAATCCGGTTTCGAATGAGACTGAATAAAGCATTCACAAGATCCGGGGCATACGTTGGCGAGTTCTTCTGAAAGGCATCTACATACAACGGCCCGGTTTGGTTTTTGAGTAAACCGGGAACAGCAGCCAGAAAATTTCGTGAATGCCGTGAATAAACCCAACTGGTGCGAACGACAACTCCCCCGGGATAGGCCAGCACCTTCAGCTCCCCTGCTCTTTTGGATGCCCCGTATACATTTATGGGTGAAGTCTCATCTTCTTCTGTATAGGGGTTGACTTTTTGCCCGTCAAATACATAATCCGTGGATAAATGGATCAAAATTGCCTTTGTCTTTTCACATGCTTCTATCATTCCATCCAGACACCCTGCATTTAATCGGAATGCCGTAAGCGGATCTTCTTCCGCTTTGTCTACATGGGTAAAGGCAGCGGCATTGATCACATAATCCGGTTTTTCGTTAGTAAAACACGACATTACTGCCCGGGGATCTGTTATGTCCAGCTGTTCCCTTGAGAAAGCCGATAAGTCTATAAAATTCTGACCGGCAGACATTTTGCGTACAACAGTACCTACACCTCCCTGCGCCCCTGTAAGAACCACTTTCATGTAAACAAAGATATTAAAAATGAAGCAACAAGGTACCCGGCACTTTGCTTATATTTGCAAACAGCCTGCCTGTTATGTCAAAAGATTACAAAAAACAAATGATCCTTCTTCTGGCCGTTTCCCTTCTGGTCAGGGGAATTGTCGCAGCCCTGACAGAATTGGGAAATGACGAGGTCTATTACTGGACTTATGCCAAATTTCCCGACTGGAGCCATTTTGATCACCCCCCCATGGTCGGATGGATCATACAATTATTTACTTTAAACCTCAGGTGGGATACTGCGTTTGCTCTTCGTATGCCTGCCCTGATCCTGGGAACGTTCAATACATGGATGATCTACCGTCTGGGAATTCTCATAAGAAATCCCCGTACGGGCTGGTATGCGGCCCTGCTTCATACAGGATCCCTCTATGCTACGATCCTGGCCGGTACTTTTATCCTGCCTGACACACCGCTGAGTACATTTTACCTGGTCTCCCTGTTTTTTATGTTTAAGGCATGCGGATTGGGTTCACAGAAAAAAAACGACCCCGTATCTTTGTTTTTCTTACCGGCAGGGATCTTTGCGGGACTGGCTATGCTCAGTAAATATACCGGGATTTTTCTATGGGCGGGAACATTCCTGTTTGCCATTTTGTACCGGAGAAGCGTTTTGAAAAACGTGTATTTTTGGCTGGGTATCCTGGTTTCCGCATTCCTGTTCTTACCGGTCGTTATCTGGAACCTGACCCAGGACTATTCCAGTTTTGCTTTTCACTCCCAACGCATATCCTTTTTTGGAGAAGGCATCAAGCCATTCCTGTTCGGGCGGGAGATCTTTGGAGAGTTTTTATACAACAACCCGGTTAATTTTATCCTCATCATCTGGGCCATCCTGTTTTCATTCAAAAGAAAACACACAAAAGTTCCAACACGTGATGCAGTAACAACAGGAACAAGGAGGATGATCCTTTTACAATCCCTTCCGCTTATAGCCACCTTTTTATTCTTTTCACTCTTCAGGGAAACCCTGCCGCACTGGAGTGCTCCGGCTTTTTATCCCCTGATCCTTTTAGCTGCAGCTGCAGCCGATGTCCGTTCTCTGGAACGGCCGGTAAAAGTTTCCCTCGCATTCCTGACTGTGGTCGTTATAGTTGGCGTATTCCAGATACAGACAGGGTTTGTACCCCTTACACCTGCATCTTCTGCTGCAAAAGAATCTGCAGTGGATCCGGACAAAGAACTTGGAAGAAAAGATTTTACCCTGGATATGTACGGATGGAAACAACTGGGCAACCATTTTGCCGTCTTAAAAAAACAACAGGAGACTCTTTATATGCAAACCGGCGGGAAGCAAGGTATGCCTCAGGAAAGCGCCATTTTGGCACACCGCTGGTTCCCCGCCGCACATTTGGATTATTATGTGGCCCGGCCTGCCGGTACGGTCGTAAAAACAAAGGGTCCTGTTGACAGGACCCATAAATACCATCAAATCACCGCGATCAGGGGCGGTATCGCTTCCGGGGAAAAACTATATTACATTGAATCAAGCCGTTTCCCCGAACAACTCTCCAAAACGGTCCCGCTGGACACCTTTTTTGTGCACCGGTGCGGAAAACCCGTGATACGTTATGTGATCCACAGTCTCACGGAAGAATGAAGCCCCAAACGGTCAGCGTTCAACCGTAACAAACAGCGTATCCACCATAACGGTGAACGTTCCGGGTTCCACCCTCCAGGCTCCGTCAGCTCCCCAGAATTTCAACCGGTCTTCCTGGACTTCAAGCCGTACTGTTTTTGTTTCACCGGGTTCCAGGCCGACCCTGGTGAAAGCTTTCAGCTCCTTAACGGGTCTGGTCATGGATGCATAATCATCCCTCATAAAAAGCAATACGATCTCTTCTCCTGCACGTGAACCCGTATTTGTTACATCTACAGATACTTCCAGGACTCCGTCTTTAAAGCCACCAGCCTGCAAATTGGCGTATTCGTACGTAGTATATGCCAGGCCGTACCCGAATTCGTAAAGGGGCATGGGATCTTCCATGACTATGGGATGGAAATAATGTGAAGGCATATGATTGTATACAGAAAGAATATTGCCGGCGGATCTCGGGAAAGTGACAGGCAGTTTACCCGAAGGGTTTACGTGACCGTAAAGTATCTCGGCAAGGGCAATGCCCCCTTTCATTCCGGGTTCCCAGGCCTCTACCAACGCATCGGCTTCCTGTGCTATCCATTCCACAGCCAGCGGATGTCCGTTGTTCAGTACCACGATGCAGGGTTTGCCGCTGCTCAGGATGTTGCGGATCAATTCTTCCTGCAGGCCGGGCAGGCGCAGGTTGCCCCGCTCCACATCCTCCCCGGATGTTTTATTGTTCCAGTCCTTGCGGTTCACGTATTCTCCCACAAATACGATGTTCAGGTCTGCCCTGCGGGCCATTTCTCCTGCCCGGCGGACCTTTTTGGGATCCATATAACGTATGGATTCGCCCTGATCAAGGAACGTGAATTTTGTTTTGGGAGCTATGGCCTGCAACCCTTCCAGGAAAGTGACTACATTTTCATGGGGTTGCGGGAAAGTCCAGTCCCCCATGATCCCCTGTGAATCGGCATTGGGACCGGTAACAAATACGTGTTTATACTTTCCTCCGTCAGTAAGCGGGAGGATGCCGTTGTTTTCAAGCAACACAATGCTTTTGCGTGCTGCTTGAAGAGACGTCTGTACGTGCTCCTCTTTCAGCAATACATCCTGTACCAGGGTTTCGTCAAAGAAAGGATCCTCAAACAGCCCCAGCCGGAATTTCATCTCCAGTATCCTTCTGCACGATTGATCGATCCTGGATTCGGGAACTACTCCCTCTTCTACGAGCCTCATCATAGCAGGAACAAAAGCAGGACCGTGCATATGCATATCCATGCCGGCCATTACGGATTGAGCGTACGCATCTTCTACGGAAACGGCGGTCCTGTGGAGGTCAAAAATATGTTCCATATCCATCCAGTCACTGACCACAAAACCTTCAAACCCCATTTCATCCCTGAGTACGTCCTGCATCAGCCAGGAGTGGGCATGACAGGGTATCCCGCCGATCTCGTTGTGAGCCATCATGAAAGTAAGTGCCCCGGCATCCACGCATGCCTTAAACGGCGGAAAAAAGACTTCCCGCAAGGTCCTTTCCGAGACATCGGCCGGAGCCCCGTTCGTGCCGTTTACCGGCTGTGAACCTCCGACAAAATGCTTGGCGCAGGCAAGCACCAGGTCTTTCTCCAGGCCGTTATCCCCCTGAAACCCTTTGATAGCCGCTTCTCCCATCAGAGATACCAGGTACGGATCCTCGCCGAATGTCTCACCTACCCTGCCCCATCTCTGGTCCCTTGCCACTTCAACGTTAGGCGCAAATGTCCAGTGCATCCCTATAGCACGCATTTCCCGGGCGGTCTGCCGTGAAGAAACATAAACCAGCTCCGGGTCAAAAGCGGATGCCATGCCTATGGATGTGGGGTACACAGTAGTTCCGCTTACCAGGGCACATCCGTGCACCGCATCGATCCCCATTAACAAGGGTATACGAAGCCGCGATTCCATAGCCAGTTTCTGCAATTCATTGGCCTCTCCTATCGTGACCGAGTGCAAAAACGATCCGATCTTTCCATCCCTGGCCATTTGCGCGATATCTTCTTTCAAAAAACCGGGATAAAACGCCTGGGCCGTATTGCGCATCAATTCCTCTTCGGTCATACCGGCCTGGGATTCATCAATATGATTCAATCCCACACACTGATTCATCTGGCCGATCTTTTCCTCCAGTGTCATCCTTTTCATCAGGTCGGCCACGCGTTTTTCAACGCTCAGATCAGGGTCCGTATAAGGGGGATTATCCCCGGAACCGCCCGAACAGGACGCGGCAAAAAACAAAGCTGTCATAAACAAAAAAGTTATTCCTTTCATAGATAAAACAAATTACGTGCGTTGTACAACAAATGTAGCCAATTTTATGTGTTTTGGATAAAAAAAGCAAAGGATATCAGGGCAAAAGACGTTAAATTTACATCATGAAAAAATACTTCTCATCAATTCTTGCATTACTACTGCTGGCAGGGTGCAACCAACCCCCTGCCGTCAGGGAAACGGCATTGGATTCCGTATGGAAATTCCAGACGGGAAACGAGACACAATGGGCCTTACCAGATTTTGACGACAGCCTTTGGCCTGAGATCTCTACTGCTGATTCCTGGGAAAACCAGGGCTACCGGAATTACGACGGATATGCATGGTACCGCATGACCATCGACATCCCGGAAGACATACAGAAAGCGGTGGCACATTACGGCGGCCTTTTGATCCGTTACGACAACGCGGACGACTCAGATGCCCTCTATTTCAATGGTCAGATCGTTGGATCGACCGGCGGCTTTCCCCCCGATTATAACAGCCGGTACGGGGAAAAGAGAAGTTATACCGTTCCCCTGGAATACATCAGGACAGATGCTCCCAATACGATTGCCATACAGGTATACGACGGCGGCGGTGACGGCGGTTTGCTGACCTCGCAGGTAGTGATCCAACCCATAGCACCGGCCCTGAACATTACCATGGATTATACCGTTGATGCCACTAACGGGGTATTTATGGGAGAGGATCCGGGGACCCTTACCGTGACGGTAAGAAACAACGAAGAAAAAACAAAAAAAACAGTCATTCACCTGACCGTGACCACCGATGATTTCAACCCGGTTACAGAGGCTTCATATCCCGGCAGGATCAGACCGGGAGCTGCCATCAGTCATGTAATATCCACGGAACTGCCTGAACCGGGATTCTACCGGTGCACACTCCGTCTTGAAACTGACGGGGTGAAACGTGAACCCGTAACCTTCAACGTAGGGTACGAGCCGGAAAAGATCGTATCCCCGGCTGATGCACAGGAAGATTTTGATGCATTCTGGACGGAAACCCGTGCGGAACTGGACCGTATTCCCATGCGCGCTTCCATGAAATTGCTCAGGGAGCATTCGACCGGAGCAAGAAACGTATACTACGTGGAAATGCGATCCCTTGACAACCAAATCATGGGCGGTTATTACGCGGCTCCCAAAAAGAAAGGCAAATACCCCGTAATCATTACCTATATGGGATACGGGTCCAACGCCTGGATGCCCCATACCGACGGAGAACCCGGTTTTATTTCATTTATAGTATCCGTACGGGGACAAGGCATTTACAAACCGGGCAACAGCTACGATGACAAATGGATCGTTTCCGGCCTGGAAGACAAAAACACGTATTATTACCGGGGAGCTTTCATGGACCTTGTCCGCGCCATCGACTTTGTTTGTTCAAGGCCCGAGGCGGATAAAGCACGGATCGCTGCCGAAGGCGGCAGCCAGGGAGGTGCTTTTACAATGGCCGCCTGTGCCCTGGACGACCGCATAGCCGTTGCTGCCCCGACCATCCCGTTTTTGAGCGATTACCGGGATTATTTCCGGATCGTGGACTGGCCTAGAAGTGATTTTGATGCCTATATGAGAGAAAATCCCGAGGCTGAGTGGGAGGACATTTACCGGTTACTGACTTACTTTGACATAAAGAACCTGGCTTCCCGTATTCAGACCCCTACCATCATGGCCGTAGGATTGCAGGATGAAACGTGCCCCCCACATACCAATTTTGCGGGGTACAACCTGATCAGGGCACCCAAAGAATACCGGATTTACCAGGAAAACGGGCACAACACACCGCCTGAATGGCAGGAAGTTCGTATGGCCTTTTTCAAAAAATATTTAAACCTGGAATAACATGAAGAAAAAGACACTGTTTTTTGCAGGACTATTCCTGTTTTCGTTTGTCATCACCGGCTGCAACAATACTACCCCGGACAATCCGTTCGTTCATGTGAAAAACGGACAATTCATCAAAAACGGCGCTCCCTATCATTTTATAGGATTCAATTTCTGGTATGCCGGTATACTCGCCTCGGAAGGAACGGGAGGAAACAGGGACCGGTTGCACCGGGAGCTGGATTTTCTGAAATCCGCCGGGGTAGACAACCTCAGGATCATGATAGGTGCTGACGGGCCGGAAAACAGGGCAAAGGTGCGCCCCAGCCTGCAGACCGAACCCGGTGTATACAACGATACGCTGCTCAGGGGGCTGGATTACCTGCTTGTTGAACTCGGCAAAAGGGATATGTTGGCCGTGCTGTTTTTTAACAACACCTGGGAATGGACAGGAGGTTATTCACAATACCTGGAATGGGCCGGCTATGGCAAGGCACCGGTTCCCGTAATTGACGGATGGCCTGCATTTCAGGAATATGTAGGTCAATACCTGGGTTGTCAAACCTGCGACAGTCTGTTCAGGAACCATGTCAGAAATATTGTAACCAGGGTAAACAGTATCACAGATGTACCTTATATTGAAGATCCGGCCATCATGTCCTGGCAAATAGCCAACGAACCCAGGCCCATGGGTGCAGACAACAAAGAGTTGTACGAAAAATTCATTTTATCTACCGCAGAATACATCAAATCCCTGGATCCCAATCATATGGTATCTGTAGGGTCGGAAGGCTCATTCGGCAGTGAAAACGATATGGACCTTTACCGGAGGGTGCATCTGACCGAATACGTGGATTACCTGACATGCCATATCTGGCCAAAAAACTGGATGTGGATAGATATTCGGGACATTCCCGGATCCGTGGAACGGGCCTCGGAAGCGGCAGATAAATACCTGGATGAACACATTGCCCTGGCAGCGGAATTGCATAAACCTATCGTACTTTCTGAATTCGGATTTCCCAGGGATAACCACTTGTACGACAGGGAAGATCCCGTTACTGCCCGTAATGCCTTTTACGAGCATATCTATAACCGTTTACTGGAATCGGTAAGGGAGTCAGGGTCTTTTGCCGGATGCAATATGTGGGCATGGGGCGGATTTGCACAACCCCGGAATGTATTCTGGAAACCGGGTGATGATTACTGCGGGGATCCTTCCCAGGAAGAACAGGGTCTGAATTCCGTGTTTGCACAGGATAACACGGTTCCCCTGATAACATCCTATATTGAACTGATCCACAAATAATACTTATTATGAAAAAGCGACTCCTGGTCATTATACTGTTTTTTTCGTTTTCCTGCAGTGCTTTCACGGTACATGCCCAAAAATTTCAAAATATGGCTCCCGTTCCCCCCATGGGATGGAACTCATGGAACCGGTTTGGATGTAACGTGAACGAAAAAATGCTTAAAGAAACGGCAGATATGCTCGTAGAAACAGGCATGAGGGATGCGGGGTACATATACCTGGTGATAGACGACTGCTGGCACGGAGAAAGGGACTCCCTGGGATTCATTCACGAACATCCTGATCTTTTCCCTTCCGGAATGAAAGCCCTGGCTGATTACATCCATGCCCGGGGCCTGAAATTCGGCATTTATTCATCAGCCGGATTTAAAACATGTGCGGGGAGGCCCGCCAGCCGGGGACGCGAATACCAGGATGCCATGGTATATGCCTCATGGGATGTGGATTACTTGAAATATGACTGGTGCGGTACCGAGGGTCTGAGTGCTTTGGGGGCTTATATGACCATGCGTGATGCCCTTTACCAGGCAGGAAGACCTGTCGTTTTCAGTTTGTGCGAATGGGGCAACAACAAACCATGGCTCTGGGGCCCTCAGATGGGACATCTGTGGAGAACGACAGGCGATATTTGTGCCCAATTTGACGGGTATGAGGATCACGGCACCTACAAAAACCTGGGAGTACTTCAGATTCTGGACCTGCAGGATACACTCCGCACCTATGCAGGCCATGACGGATGGAACGATCCCGATATGCTCCAGGTAGGCAACGGGATGACAGTGGGAGAAGACAGGGCACATTTTACCATGTGGTGCCTGCTCTCTGCACCCCTGATGGCAGGCAACGACCTCAGAAGTATGAGTCCCGAAACCGTTGAAATAATGATGAACCGGGAAGCCATTGCTATAGACCAGGATCCTTTGGGGGTACAGGGGTTCCCGTTCAAAAAAGACGGCAATCTGCACACATGGCTGAAACCGTTGTCCGAAGGAAAGTGGGCCGTATGTTTTCTGAACCGGGGAACGCGGGACCTCCCGCTCACCATTGACTGGAAGCAATTTGTACTAAAGGACGAACTCAGCGGAGAACAACTTGATATAACGAAAAACACCTATTCCATACGGGATATATGGGCAAAGGAAAACCTGGGAACAACCGGCATCAATGATCTTACCACCCTGCTTCCCGGTCACGACGTTTTTTGCGTTGTGCTCACTCCTGTTAACGCTTTATAAGTATGGAAAAGATCACATTCAGGGAAAAACTGGGATACGGATTCGGGGACATGGCTTCCAGTATGTTCTGGAAGATCTTTGGGATGTACCTGCTGTTTTTCTACACAAAAGTATTTGGCATTTCGCCTGCTGCAGCCGGGACCATGTTTCTTTTAACACGCATCTGGGACGCGGTGAACGATCCCATTATGGGATTGTTGTCGGACAGGACCCAAACCCGGTGGGGTAAATACAGGCCGTATCTTTTATGGGGAGGCATTCCCTTTGCCCTTATTGGAGTAATGACATTTTTCACGCCCGATTGGGGTGAAGATGCAAAGCTGGCCTATGCCTACGTTACATACACCCTGATGATGATGATCTATACGGTCGTAAATGTCCCCTATGCGTCCCTGCTGGGGGTGATGTCACCGCATCCCAAAGACAGGAATACCCTTTCGTCTTACCGGATGTTTTTTGCCTACGTGGGAAGTTTCATCACATTCATGATCCTGCAACCCCTTGTGGATGCCTTCAGCAGCGAGGGCTCCGGGGGAGACCGGATATCCACCGAGCCCGGTGCATGGACGGCCGCAGTAGCGGTCATCGGGGCCATTTGCGTTTTGCTGTTTTTTCTGTGTTTCCGTTGGACTAAAGAAAGGGTGAAAGCAGCTGACGAGAGCAGGAACAAAGCCACGGTGAGAACGGACCTGAGACGCCTTTTTACCAACCGCCCCTGGTGGATCCTTCTGGCATCGGGAGTTTCGGCTTTATTATTCAATTCCATACGGGACGGTGTGGCCTTGTTTTATTTTACCGATTACGTTACCTCCTCATTCAGAACGGCGGCTTTCGGCTGGACAGTGGGGACCATTTACCTTTTGGTAGGACAGGCATCCAATATGATAGGCGTCGCACTGGCAGCACCTGTAGCCAATAAGATCGGTAAAAAGAAAACATACCTGGGCGCTATGGTCCTGGCTGCCTTGCTGAGTTGTTTCTTTTTCATGCTCAGACCGGATCAGATCCTGCTGATTATGGCCTTCCAGGTGGTAATCAGTGCCAGTGCCGGTATCATATTCCCGCTCCTCTGGAGCATGTATGCAGATATAGTAGATTACCAGGAACTGAAAACAGGCAGAAGGGCCACGGGCCTTATCCTCAGCTCATCTTCCATGTCACAGAAATTCGGATGGGCCGTCGGCGGTGCCATTACCGGCTGGCTGCTGGCCGCATTCGGTTACAATGCAGATCTGGCCGTTCAAAGCCACAACGCAATACAAGGAGTACGTCTGATGATGAGTTTTCTGCCTGCTATTGGATGTATTCTGGCCATAATAGCCATAGCTGTATACCCACTGGGAGAGAAAAAAGTATTAGAGATCACGGCTCAATTAAATGAGAGGAGAGCTATGAATGAATAATCAGGACATTTTAGAAAATTTTCACCTTGAACTTTATGAAGAACTGACACAAAATATCCTGCCGTACTGGATAAAACTCCGTGACAATGAATATGGAGGCTATTACGGCCGGGTAACCGGGAACGAAGAACTTGTCAAAGAAGCTCCAAAAGGAGCCGTTCTCCAATCCCGGATATTATGGACCTTTTCTGCAGCAGCAAGGATTCTAAGAAATAAAGATTACCTGGCTTATGCCGCTTATGCGAAAGACTTCATCCTGGAGAAAATGTACGATAATGAATTCGGGGGGGTCTTCTGGAGCGTAGATCATAAAGGAAATAGTGAAGATACCAGGAAACAGTTTTATGCCCTGGGATTCGCTCTTTACGGCTTGAGTGAATACCACAGAGCGACAGGTGATCCCGTTGCCCTGGAAAAGGCAGTGGCTCTTTTCAATGATATTGAGACCCATTCTTATGATCAGATATACGGAGGTTACCTGGAAGCAGCGGCACGGGATTGGCATGAAATCCCCGACCTGCGGCTTTCCACAAAGGATGCCAACGAGAAAAAAACCATGAATACGCACCTGCATATACTGGAACCTTATACCAATCTTTTCAGGGTATGGAAAGACCCCCGGCTGGAACAGGCATTAGCACGTCTCATAGCAGTGTTCCTGGATAAAATTGTCAACCCCAAGACACATCACCTGTCTTTGTTCTTTGACGAGGAATACCACGTAAAAGGATCGGGGCTGTCGTACGGACATGATATTGAGGCATCCTGGTTACTGATGGAAGCTGCCAGGGAACTGGCCGATTACAAACCCGGTATATACGGGGCTTTGTTGAGCCGGGTTACCGAAGAAAGCAAAAACATCGTTTACGCCGCCCTGAAAGGTTTGCAGCCTGATGGAAGCCTGATATACGAAGTGGACTCCAGCGGAAGAATTGACAAAACCCGACACTGGTGGGTTCAGGCAGAAACGGTTGTCGGGCTGTATTATTTATACTCCCGGCACAAAGTGCCTCATGCCATGGATATGGCCATCAATAGCTGGAACTATATAAAAGAAAATATCCGGGACAACCAAAACGGGGAATGGTTCTGGAGTCCCGGAAATACTTCTGATGATAAGGCCGGTTTCTGGAAATGTCCTTATCACAATTCCAGGATGTGTCTGGAGATCATAGAGCACATGCATCCACTGCATTAAGCAGGGGATCTGTACTTACGCGTGATCCCACGGCCTGTTCCATCCACAATTGGGGAACCAGATTACCTATTGTAAACATGCGTTTTATCTCTCCGGCAAGTGTTTTTCCGTCTCTGTTTACATTATTGTTGAAATACGCTTCCAACTGGAATTCTATGATGTGCCCGAAAGGATAATTGGGCAGGTACATGGGGCTGTTTATCATGTGTGAATAAATCCCCAGCAAAGGGCAGTCCGGTTGACCGAACACAGGTTCATAATAATTATTCCATACCATTCGGGCTTTTTCTTCAACGGCCTGTTTCAACATTTCTGCGTCTGCATCCGGGTTTTCGTACAGCCACTGCCAGACATACATGTCTACCAGGGATACTCCCATGATCTCGTAACACCCCCAGAAAATATCCAGTACCGTATTGTTGTCCATCTTTTGAGCAGGATAACCCAGCAGTTGCAGATCCCTTTTCTGGAAGATAAAAGCCAGGGCTTCAGTAAAGGCTGTGTTAGGAACACCGTTGAGTATGTAGTGATCAATATCGTAAAGACTTAAGGTCTGTTCCACATTGTGCCCGAATTCGTGTACTGCTATGTTATATCCTTTGTAATCCATACCGTTGGGACCTATCCGTGTTCTCAGACGCGACGGTTCCCAGCGCCCGACAGCACCCCATGCATGACCGGAGCCTCTGGCAGGTTCAACCACAATGCGTGAAGCGATCTTTTGCGCTTCCCTGGTGTCAAAACCCAGGACTTGCAACATACGGGGCATATCTGCCCTGAAGGCATCCGGATGGGGGTATTTTTTCCTGGTAAGTGCAGTCAGCTCTTCTTCAGGTATAGATGTTCGGCTTTTGAACCCGTCGTACCAGATATCGAAAGGTTGCAGATCCCTTCCCAACTGTTTCTCAATGTAAGCTGCCACTTTTTTTACCTGTTCAGAGGAAACCAGGTTAATAAACAGATCTTCTATCTCACGGGCAGATATCTCCATAGACCCTTCAAAATTTCTGATAATAGCCGTAGGCATATTAGGATGGTAAGGATCCATCTGCTTTTCAACGGTATAAGTCGCTAACAGGTGTTCGTAACGAACAGCGCCTTCCCCGTCCGCTTCTATGATCTGACCGTCCTTGTATACCGTATTTGAAAATGGTTTCCAGTCGAATTCGGGATTGTTAATTACACAAGCAGGAATTGTCTGACAAACAATGTGTTCCATTACCTTTTGTATCATCTGCTGCTTTTCAACAGCATCCGGAAGATCGGCATAATTGGATTTGATCTCGTCCCTGAGATTCCAGTGTGACAACAAGACCATATCATCCGGGAAAAGACGTCTACCGTCTTCTGTAAGCAGGTGCCCCATCATGATATTGTACGAAGCAATGTAGTTTTCCGCATTGCCTGAAACACGCGCCATTTCCTGATTCAAAACAGAAGGGGTCCTGTGAGTAAAAAGATCTCCCATCCTGGCATAAGCCCACTGTTTCCGGTCCCATTCATGACCCAGGGTGTCTTTTTCTTCAAGGCTGTAATTCGGAAAGTTGAGAACACAGATAAAAGCAACTTTATTGGCATACATATCTTCCATAAAATGCGCTGAAGGTCCGTAATTTCCCATTATAAGATCTATTTGTGTCAGATCGTCTCCCTGCAGATGAACGGGTTTTTTAAGCGCCACACTCAATTGATTTGCTGTCCCCAGAATGTTTTCAAAGGCAACGGATAATTTGTTAAACAGTAATTCCCTGGCCTGTTCACCGGCAGAATAATTCTCCAGACAAAACGCAATAAAATCATCAGTACTACCATCTGTTTCCCTCCATAGGGATGCCACCTGGCGGACACCGCGTTCAACCGGTGGAGACAACGCTTCCTGTGAAGCTTCTCCCATACGGGAAAGAACGGTTTGTACCGTTTGTTCGTTAATATTAGACATTTCTGTTGTTGTTTTTGCCGTACTGCATCCCGTCAGCACGATCAATACCATGAGTAAAATTTTGTTTTTCATACAGTTTCCTCCCATTTATTTGCATATAACAGTATTCGGGTATCCTTATTGTTTTTACGGATCGTAGTAGCAAACAGGTATTCACTTCCCCCCTCGGCAATTTTTGTTTTCATTCTGATCTGCTCCACGGTTAAGGGAAAATTGCGCACAGTTATATTGGCCTTCGGAAATCTTTGTCCCAAATGCCTCGTATTGGCAGATGTAAACGGAATTATTTCCCGTATTGTGAATTTCCTGCCCGGGAATCCGATCACCGGTCGGCCGGAAAAATACAGGTGGCTGTTCCTGTGTATCTTTTTTACCCCGTATTTTACGGCAGTCAACGCAAAAGCACCTGCTTTCATGACCGATACTTCCGGTTCAAATAAAAAATCTCCATCTTTTATGAAGGGATCGTCATAATCGTTTTCTATCAAAGATGCGGCATGGATCTCCTCACTTCTGTAAAAAGATAATCCCGCCGTACAGACGATCAAAGGATCTCCGGGTACACCTTCCCCGGATCTGAGCAGGAACAACAACTCTTTACATTCATTTTCCATGGAGACCACATGTACTTCTGATGTTCCGGGTAATAAAGCAAGTGTCCGGGAAATATCTGTCATTGGGGAAACTTTTACCAGTAAGGCACGGCTTCGTGTCAATATTACCTGTTGCAAACGGGTAATATCGGGACTGTATTGTTCCAAACCGTAAAGCCTGCGGCCATTTGCATCCCTTCTGGAGGGATCGGCATACACAAGAGAAGCCTCTGAAAGATCAGGCATGTCATTCCATAGGTGTTCTGCCCGCGCATGTACAACCCGTATGTGATCCCCGGCTCCCAACACCTTGAAATTATGTTTTGCAGCCCGGCATAACGCATCATCCTGTTCTGCATAGATCACATTATCAGAAATTTTGGACAGGTAATAAGCATCTACTCCCATTCCTCCGGTAATGTCCACGACAGGGCCCGGCAAATGAATGAAACGTCTTTTGTAAACGGCTGTTTCTGCGGAAGAGCATTGTTCTGCAGCCAGTAAAGAAGGGATGAATACCTGCTTGCAGGCAAACCATTCGGGGACCTTATCCCTGATCTTTCGCAATCCTTCTATCTGCCGGACACATTTGGAAATGTCTATACCGGGATATTTGTGCCCGGAAAGCAGCAATCCGTGAACATCGTCTTCAAGATGTTCTCTTACAAATGCTATTTCCCCGGCAGTGAGCATAAGTTATTCCTCCAAAAGATACCGTGTCCAGAAGGCCATATCCTCGTCGGTGGAGAAAGTACCCTGATAACCCCGATAACCGTGTCTTTGGCCGGGATACATCATAAACCGGAAATGCTTGTTGGTTTTCATAAGTTCATTTGTCAGGCGCATGGCATTCTGGAAATGAACGTTATCATCCGACGTGCCGTGTGTGATCATCAACACGGATGGTCCAAAGCTTCCGTAGGTACTGCACTGTTCCAGAACGGACCCGTTCTTGTATCCTTCCGGGTTGTCCTTTGGTGTATCCATAAAACGTTCTGTATAATGGGTATCATAGAACGTCCAGTCATAAACACCGGCTCCGGCAATTCCGTATGGAAAATAATCTCCGGCAGTACAAACAGCCAAAGCCGTCATATACCCGCCGTAACTGTAACCGGTGATACCCACTCTTCCGGGATCCGCACAGCCCTTTTCTCTCAGGTAATCGATCCATAATTTGTAATCGTGTATTTCCCATTTGCCCAGGTTTCTGTACATCATATCCAGACCTTTCTTTCCGCAATGCCCGCTTCCGCGGTGATCCATAGCTATCTGGATAATTCCTTTCTTTGCCCAGTGGTATTTCATAGCGGGGGAAGTCCAGCGATCCATGACGCTCCCGTTATCCGGGCCGCCGTATATACTTACGATCACGGGATATTTTTTCCCTTCTTCCATTTCAAGCGGATAAGTAATTATGGCAGGCAGGGTAAAACCATCTTCAGTAGTAATGAAATGCATTTGCGACTGCGGAACGCACCCTTCTGCCAGCAGTCGGTCGTATTCATCTCCTTTTGCATCCCCCAATATACGTACAAAGCCTTTTTGTACGCTGTACAGGGCTGCCTGAGTGGGAGTGGACACATTGGAGAACATAACCGAGAAATATTGGTAATCCGGAGAGAACAAAACGTTGGTAAAATGGTATCCGCCCCGGGTCAGACGACGGATCTTAGGTTCTTTCCTGTTTTTGCCCGTTTCTAACGGGACCGTATAAACATCAGAACGGGTAGAGATCTCCCTGCGTGCAGAAAAAAACAGGTTTTTTCCTTTGGGATCGATACCGTGAAGCACAATACCCCAGTTGTTCCCTTCTGTAAGCTTCCGAAATCCGTTTCCATCCGTTGAACACAGGTAGATCTGCTGCCAGGATTCAAAATCCCTGACCATGATCATTCCTCTTTCTGTAAAGATGGGAGCCGCTATCCAGTCCAGCCATGCCGGTTGCTCTTCGCTGTATATTACCTTGCCGCTTCCGTCTTCAGGATCGACGGCGTACAGTTTTAACCGGTTCTGGTCCCTGTTCATCCACTGTACCAGCAGGGATTCGCCGTCAGGTGTCCAGAATGGCTGACCAAAATACTGATCTGCGTCCGGATCAAAATCCGCCCATAAGATTTCTGAATTTTCCTCCAGTGACACTATACCAACCTTTACCCTGGGGTTTGTATCCCCGGCCTTGGGATAACGCGTTTCTTCCAGGTATCCGTGTTGTCCGTCCGCTACATAGATCGGGAACATGGGAACGCAGGAATCGTCACAGCGGAAAAAAGCCAGCCGACGGCTGTCCGGAGACCACCAGAAAGAACGGTAATTACTGCTTCTTCCCAGGATCTCCTCGTAATAAACCCATGATGCATAACCGTTCAGGACCGTCTGGCTGCCGTCAAATGTGAACCGTCTTATTTTCCCCGTTTCCAATTCTTTAGCGTAAAGATCATTCCCCAATGTATAGGCGACATACTTTCCGTTCGGGGACAAGGTGGGATTCTGTGCTTTTTCATCCAATCCGTAACCGGCAGTCTTTCCGTAAGGCGTTGCAGGCGGTTCTGAAAGGGTTCTTTTTCCGGTAACAATATCCTCGGCAAGGTATTCGCTTTGCTGCCTGTCTCCCGAACGCAGCAATAACGTGCGTGCATCTGCCCACGATACAGGCATTTCAAAAGTTTTGACCAGTCCTTCAGGAGGAGTCTCCCGGACAATACGCTCTTGTGCTTCGGCTGTAAGTGTTAACAGCAAAGAAAAGATCAAAGGAACAACAAAACGTTTCATAGTATGGAATTTATAGATTTATAAGATACAATTGTTCGCGAGCCCTGGTAAAAGCCGTGTAATACCATCGCAATACATCTTTATTACAAATATCACCAAAAAAGCCCTTATCCACAAAAACGGCTTTCCATTGTCCGCCCTGTGCTTTGTGACATGTTACAGCATTGGCGTACTTTACCTGCAGGGCATTCAGATACAGATCTTCACGGACGGCATTGTAGCGTTTTCGCTTGCCTTTGATTTGGGCGTAATCCAGAGAGACTCCTTCATACAGCTGCTGTTGTTGCTCTCTGGACAAGGCGGGCGATTCACTGTCCAGCGTATCCAGCAACAGACGTACATCCAGTTCCACATCTTTATAATCGGGGAAACGCAGGACCGCCTCGGCAAAACGAAAACCGTAACGTTCCCGGAATTTGTGTATTCGCATGATCTCGGCAATATCCCCGTTGGCGATGAAATCCATATCGGGCACATCTTCCAGGAACTGGTAACAGTTCTTCACCACCATGATACGATCCCCTTTGGTGATCTCTTCTTCCCGGTAAAGAATGCTTCCGCGGATCCCTTTGTTATACCTGTTGGCCCGCCTGTTGGAACGGCACAATACGACCACTTCTTCCAACCCGTAGCGGGATATGGCATCGTTCAGCGCTTCCATCAGTTCTCCCGACCCTATGCGGTGTATATCACTGAATCCCTCTGTTTTCCATTCGGGAATGGAATATACCTCCCGGGCAATGTTTTGCCTTAGTAGTGTGGCGTTATACAAAATACCAGAATCAAAGGACTGCCTGAGCACCTCCTTCATTTCCATATAAAACACCTTGCCATAGATTTCCATGTGTGCAGGGTCCAGAGCCGGAGATATGTCCAGCCCGATGGGCGGAAGCTGCGCCGAGTCTCCCAGGAGAAGCAGCTGATTCCCTGTCCCGTTCAGCACATAAACCAACAGATCATCCAACAGATTCCCGCTTCCATAGAGCATCCCTCCGGGTGTGTTTGAGAGCAGGGATGATTCATCCACTATGAAAAGTGTGTTTTTATCCCGGTTAGGATGCAATTCAAAAACCCCGAACCCTGTTTCATCGGATGCAGCAGGAGGTTTTTGCCGGTAGATGACTTTATGGATCGTATGAGCCGGTGCACCGGCATATCCCATCAGGACTTTTGCCGAACGGCCTGTAGGGGCAAGCAAAACGGTATTTTTCTTTATTTCCCTCAATGCCCCTACCAGGGCAGCCATGGCTGTAGTTTTTCCCGTTCCTGCATAACCGTTCAAAATGAATACCGGATCCCCGGAGATAATAAAAGCAGATAAGGCCCTGAACAATTCGTCCTGGTCACCTGAAGGTTCAAACGGTAAGTGTTCCCTGATTTTTTGATAGATGTACTGTTCAATTCCCATAAACGGATGCGTTATTTACGGGAACTGAAAAGAATAAAGAAACCGAACAATTCAATACGGCCAATGATCGAAACCAGAGAGGCAACAAATTTCGCAAAGCCGTTAAAGGCACTGTAATTGCTCATAGATCCCACATTCCCGAATCCCGGCCCCACATTCCCGATATGTGCCGCTGTTGCACTTACGGCATCCATGATGTCTATACCAGTCAATGTCAGTAACAAAGATGATATTAATACACAAAATAAGTAAAATACAATAAAAAGGTTCACACCGGAAACCATTTCCGAGTCAAGAGCATGACCTCCTATCCTTGCCGGGACAACAGATTTTGGATGTAACCGTTTTGTGATCTGGGCTTTGAATGAGAAAACAGAGATCAGTATCCTGTCCGCTTTTATACCTCCCGAGGTAGATCCCGAACAACCACACTGTAAAGTAAAGAAGAATAGTAAAAGAATTATAAAACCTGGCCAGACAGAAGAATCGGCGGTGGCAAAACCGGTAGAAGTCGCCAAAGAAATGGTTTGAAAAAATCCGTGCCTGAAAGATTCGGCAAAAGTATCATAAGTACCTGTAAACTTTAAACTCAGTGATACAAACAAACTGCCTATTAATAAAGCAGAAATGAAATAACGCGTTACCGGTGATTTGAACAATGTGGTAGACTTTTTGGCCACCAGTAAAAATATCATTCCAAAATGCAATGCCGAAAGACACATAAAAACCATAATGATGCCTTCAATCAGTTTGCTGTCGTATGCTGCAATACTTAGGTTTTTTGTGCTGAATCCCCCGGTTGCAATGGTTGCAAAAGAGTGACATACGGCATCAAAAAAACTCATACCAGCCAAAGTCAGGCAGATGACTTCCAATAACGTCAGACCAAAGTAAATAATAGCGATAACCCGAACGGTTTCTTTAGCCCTGAAACGAAAATAATCTTGTGACAGAGCACTTATTTCGATCTTGGATAATTTCAGCCGGATGGAACTTACTTCCGGCAGGATCAGCAACATAAATATGACCACTCCCATACCTCCGACCCAATGAGTGGCTGCCCGCCAAAAAAGCAATGATTTGGGTAAAATTTCGACGTTGGTCAGGATGGTCCCCCCGGAAGTGGTATAACCGCTCACGCTTTCATACCATGCGTTAATGAGTGTAAACTCGCCTCCCCACAACAGATATGGAAGCATACCGAACAAACACGAAATAGCCCAGGAAAGTACTACTATCACATATCCTTCGCGGGTAGCAACATCAGCGGAACTCCGTACAAAAATATACGGAAAAGATCCTATTGTAGCAGTGATAATGGCTGAAAGGAGCAACGGAGAAAACCCGGTATCAAATCCGTTTATTGCCGAGACAAAGACGGCAATGAACATGAACAGGGCATTGACCAGGAGAACCAGGCCCATATTCCTTGCTATCACGTGGATCCTCATAACTTATTGTGTTCGTCGCAAAGTTTTGTAATGGATTCGTTCAATTCCACCAATTCGTCATCGGGAGGCAGTTTGACCTGGTATTTTGTTTTAAACAACAACGTATTCTTGACACCCAGGCGGATCTGCCTGAGCGGCAGGATCAGGTAAATGCGGATAAAATAAGACAAAAGAAATAACAAAAGGACGCTGCTTGCTACTGCTATGACACCGGGCATCAGGCTCCTGTAAAAACCGTCCTGTATCAATTGCGTATTCTGGTGGAGTAAATCCTGCTCCAGGGAAATCAGGTCCTGAACATATTTACGCAGCCGGGAATACGTGGGATACAGTCTCTGTGTATACCATTCCCTTCTCTGAACATATTCGCTCTCCTGCCAGACCGACCGGGCTTCATTCAATACTTGCATATAAGCGGCATAGGCAAACATGATGGAATCAGTCAGGGCCATTTCCTGCTTTGTAGCCAACGTTGTCCTGGTGGCCTGCAGGTAACGGTTAAAACGTGCATCATCGTATATGGATTCCAGTTCCAGTAATGAATCCGGGGTAATGCCTATCTGGCTGAGCAATGCAAAAATATTCTGATCGGTCACTTCAAGCAATTGGCTGGAAATGTTAATATTGTCAACATTAACGGAAATAACGTCTCCTACAGAACGGCGGATCCTGCCAATTTCAAATATACTGACCAGGCTGGCCAGGACAAGGACAAATCCTACGACCAGAAAACCCAGATTGATCTTATTGCTTATTCCCATAAGTGTTCAAAGTTATAAAAAAACTCCATACGCTGTCCAGGGATTGAATGGCAGACAGGCCTGAGGGCAACCTTACCGGTTTCTTATCTTTGAATAATTTTCCGGATATTCCTTCCACAGAAGGATCCAGTGCCAGGAACACGGTTGTGGAAGCGCCCCTGGGAGCTTGTCTGATTATGGGTCTGAAAAACACGTCGGTAAGGGGATCAATCCATTTATGCATTTTTATTATGGGTGTATTTACAATACCGGGATCGACCATATTGACACTTATTCCTTCTTCTTTCCATAAAGAGGCCATTCGGACCGAACAAAGGGTAAAAGCGAGTTTGGAACAGGCGTAACGTTCAAAACGGTTGAACTTTTCAGGCGGCATGGGAAAATAAACCGGGATCCTTCCCTTTCTGAGCATCACAGATACGGTGTTGATCACGCGGCTGCCTTTTCCTAACAAAGGCTTAATCAGCCAGGTAAATGTCACCGGGCCCAGACAATTTACCATATTATGCATTTCGTATCCTTCCGAGGTTATTTCCGGTTTCCATCCCAGCATGCCCGCATTGTTGATCAAAATGTCCAGGTGATCCTCCCTGTCTTTTAAAATAAGTGCAGCCTGTCTGACAGAATCCAGCGAAGAAAGGTCCATTTCAAGAACAGAGACCGTTTCCTCACCGTATTCACCCACCAGCGAACGGCAAAATTTCATACCCTCACTTCCCGGACGACAGGACAAAATGACTTTACATCCGGATTTGATCAGTTCATGACTGATAACCCTGCCTAACCCTCCGTTAGCGCCTGTAACAAGTGCTATCTTCCGGTTATTTGAATTCATTCAGCAGTTTTTTGGGGATATCATCCAAATGCTGGTGACATACCATATCTTTACTGTACATCCTTGCAATGCAGTAATTGGTATGCTTGCAATTACTGGAAAAGTCGCATCCTGTCCCTTTTTCTTCCGCTTCTTTCATATGTTTAACGTATGAGGGATCATTGATCAGGGGACGTGCCAGGCCAATGAATTCAAATCCGTCACTCAGTGCCTGTTCTATTACAGTACGAGAGAACATGCCTCCCAGGCACACCAGGGGAATACGGATGTGCTTCCTGAAGATCCGTGCATCTTCCAGGAAATAACCTTCCCTGAAAGGCACAGCAGGGATCATCCATTTTCCCATTATACCAACCCCGATTTTTACATAATTCCAGGGCATATAATAAGTCAGCGTTTTAATGGGCATGGCACCGCGCATAACATACATGGGTGCCCGACTTACATAACCGCCGCTAAGAACCAGCGCGTGAACGCCAGCCTTTTCCAATAGTGCTGCCACCTGCAGGGATTCTTCCAATTCCATCCCTCCCCTGAATCCGTCCCGCATGTTCATTTTTGCCAATACGGCCATTTTTCTCCTGGTCGCGACTTCCATAACTTCTTCCATGACCTGGGAGGTAAACCTCAGGCGGTTTGTAAAACTGCCCCCGTATTCGTCTTTTCTTTTATTCAACCAGTCAGACATGAATTGACTCAAAAGGTACCCGTGACCGGCATGGATCTCTACCGCATCAAATCCGGATTCGTACGCCCATATTGTCGCCTTGCCAAAATCTTTTACCATATCAAGTATTTCAGACTTTCTCATAGCCCTGACAAACGTCGGAGAATACATATTAAACCCGGTGCTGGCAGAAACGGGTGTACAGCCGCAAATATTCCGGTGACTCATATTGCCGCAATGGCCCATCTGTATGGATGCTGCGGCTCCTTCTTTATGAATACCGTCCGTGAGATGTTTTAAGCCCGGAACTATTTCAGGCCGCATCCAAAGCTGAGTAGGGAAAGACAGGCCGCTCCTGTTAACGGCCGCATAGGCTACTGTAGTCATTCCTATCTCACCCGCTGCTACAGATGTATGATATTGGTAAAGTGCATCTGAAGGTCCGTTGTCTGTACACATCCCTTCAAAAGCAGCGGCACGGATGGTTCGGTTGCGCAAGGTGAGTGGGCCTATGTTCGATGGAGTGAATAAAAGAGATTCGGGAATCATATCTTAATATATAAAAGGGAAAATACGTTTTCTGGGATCCCTTGTCATTTCTGTAGAAAACTCATTTTCATATCTTTTATATATGGCGTGAGCCCTGGGCACCAGGTTTGCAAAAGTCCACAAAAAGAAAACGAATCCGCTCAACGACCAGGTCAAAACGGCAAATCCCATCCATTCGATGATCTCTCCAAAATAGTTGGCACAAGTAACATACCGGAACAACCCCTTATCCGGTAAATAATGGTTCGTATCCCCACCTTGCCTGAGATTCCGGATAATCCCGTCCGAACGGATATTGATCACAAGTCCCGTTATGAACAATACAGTTCCTGCCAGAAAACGCGGATCCCCAAGCCATGATTCCGAATACATTTCAGGAGGTGCCAGGAAAAAGATCCATTGCCCCTGCATGAATGCATTCGCCAAATTGAATAAGATACCCATGAGCATGATCAGAACGGGCATACGGCTTCTTCCTTTTATAAGCCATGGGAAAATAAAAGCACGCTGCAGGTAGTGGGTCTGGAATAGCAGAAAAAAAACAAAAGGCATAAGTTCCCATTTACGGGGGGACATCACCCAAAACCAGCACATGGCAATGAAAACGGGTGCTTCCATGATCATCCATGCCCATTTATTGGATAAGGTTATGCCCCAGCTTTTGTCATAAAGTATCCCGTAACCGGCTTTAACATGATAGAGTGCTATAAACACCACTATTGCTATTGCCGCCATAATGAATAAACACAGGTGGAAGGTCTGCAGTGATATATTCATAACTCACAAATGTAAGAAAATTTTGTATTTTTGTTTTATGAAGCTTCTTTTCCTCCGTTCAGTATTGCTGGTACCGGCATTGATAACAATGTCCTGCATACAGGGAAACAAAGAGAACGAAAGAAAGCCCCTGACATTCAATCCGCCATCCGTCCCGGTCATGATAGGATCAAAGGAAGAAGCCGTTCACTACCAAACACTTCATTACTGGGATCATTTCCCATTTGAGGATTCCCTGTGTATAATACAGAAAGACTTTGCCGATCAGGTTTTCACCGGGTATGCACTTTTATTGCAACAGGCTGATTTTCAAGATGCCCGGGAGAGCATCAAACGCATGATGATCCGGGCAGGGACGGCGGCAGAAGATCCGGTGGTAAGGAAAAAGATCCTTCTGAAATTTTTCAGTCTTACGGAATATTTTTTCTATCATCCCAATTCTCCCTACAGGAACGACGACATACTGATTCCGGCGCTGGAGGTGATGGTTTCGGCTCCTATACTGGATTCCATGGATAAACAACGCCCCTTATATATGTTGGACATGGTTCGCAAAAACCGCCCCGGGGATAAGGCCGGAAATTTTTCTTTTATCCGTTCAGTCAGGAATTTTCCTTATACGGATGACCCGACTTCTATAAAGACATTATACGATCTGGAAGCTGACTTCATCCTGGTCATGTTCATTAACCTGGGATGTCCTTCCTGCAATCAGGTCAAGGAAGAGATACTCCTTTCTGAACCGATCAGCAAGATGGTTAAAGAGAAAAAACTTACCATTCTGACCGTATATCCAGACAAAGATCTGGAAGGCTGGCAGGAACATTTGCCGGAACTCCCCGCTGAATGGGTCCACAGTTATAATCCGGAAGGTGAGATCAGGAACGGGGCTATATACGATCTTAAAGCCATTCCCACTTTGTATCTTCTGGATAAAAACAAACGTGTTCTGGTCAAAGATGCCCTGTCCGTTAAGCAATTGGAAGATACGATCAGGCAACAGGCATATTTTTTGTAGCTTTGCGCCTCATCTACTTCGGACAAACATGAACCAAAGGGTAACCATACTGATACTAGCCATACTGTTTTTCCCTTTTGGAAAAGCAGCAGGCCAGACTGACACCCTCAGCAAGGTTTCCCGCGATACCTTGGAAACGGCCCTTCCTGACTCGTTGACCAGGATCTACCTGGACAGCCTGCAAATTCCGTATACAGAGGTCCATCGTGTACCGCCACTGGACTCAATGCTTCGTATAACAGCAGACGAAAAAGGTTTGTTTTATAAATTGGACAGCCTGGGACTGATGATTATGGACGAAAATGGACTGCCGGTAACAGATTCCCTGAAAAGTTTTTCTGCCAGGACAATTTACCTGATGTCGTTTATGGATAGTCTGGGATTGCCTTTAAAAGACACCATACGCATTCCCGCACTTGATTCGGCCGGCAGGCAGGTCCGGGACAGCCTGGGATATATGTATCAGACAGACAGCACAGGTTTGATCAAACTGGACAGTCTGGGGTCTTTCCTGATAGACTCGCTGGCAACCTACTCAACAAAAGAACTCCGGAAAATGGCCCGTCAAAAAAGACGGGAGGAAAAAGCAATTGCTGATTCCATATGGAACAGTACGTTCCATCCTCTTGAGACATACGTTGTCCCGGATTCCCTGTTATACAGAAGAGTCATCTCCTGGACGAATGAAGAATATTTTAACGATCTAAAATTCAAACAAATAGACACAAATATAAACAGCAATTTTCACGACTATGCCTATCTGAAAAAGGATGTGGGAGCTGTAACCCTGGGAACGGCAGGATCTCCTGCCCTTCCGTTCAATTTTTTTATCAGGGAGACGAAAGAACGCTTTGATTTCTGGAGCCCGGGTATGTATGAAGCCTACGACAGGAATACCATTCCATTCTATAACACCAAATCGCCTTTTACGGTCATGTCCTATACCGGGACGTTGTTCTCCAATAAGGAAACAGAAGAAATGAATGTGGGCTTCCTTCACACCCAGAATCTTACACCGTCGACAAATGTTCAATTCTTTTATCAAAAGAAAGGCACAAAAGGATTACTCGAAAATGAGGGTACCAACACAAGAACTTTGGCCGTAACGGCTGATTACCTGGGGAAGAAATACATTGTACACGGAGGTTACATCCGGAATTCCCTTCAAAAAGATGAGAACGGCGGTATTCAGGATGACAGCTTTATACTGGACACACTGGTAGAAGCCCGTACCATTCCGGTAAATCTGACCAATGCATCTTCCATGCTTCAAAGCAGTCAGTTTTTCATAACCCAGAGTTACGGGATCCCCATAAACCTGTTTAAAAGGGACTCCCTGACTGCCGGAGAAGGAACCATGATGGTCCTGGGACATTCGGGAGAGTGGACTACCATGACACGAAATTACAATGATGAGATAAGTCTGACCGATCAGGCAGGGCGAACCTTTTATAACAATCGGTTCTATATGCACCCCACTCGCTCGGCAGACTCTTTACGTACTATGATCCTGGACAACAGGTTTTTCCTGCGCCTACAGCCCTGGTCCAATACTGCCATCGTCTCAAAGATCGAAGGAGGAGTAGGATATGAGCTCATATCCAATTATTGCTTTGATCCCGATTTCTACACGGAAGGTACTTCCAATCGTTGGCAGAATAATATGTATGTATATGCCGGAGCCTCGGGTATGTTCAAAAAATATTTCCAATGGAACGCCCTGGGAAAACTGGACTACGCCGGTCATTACGCTGGAGACGTATCATTGGATGCCAACGCACGTTTCTCATTTTATCCAATGGAATCGGGAATTCACCTGACAGGCAGGTTTCTTTTCCTTAGGCAGACTCCGGACTGGTATACACAGCATTTTTATTCCAACCATTATATCTGGGACAACGATTTCCAAAAAACAAACGAAACAAGGATTGAAGCCCGGTTATCTATTCCCGGCTGGAAAACAGAAGCCACATTTTCTTACGGGTTATTGGGAAACCGCATATATTACGATACCCTGGGAACGGTCAGGCAGACAGAAGACCTTATAAATGTCATGACCGCAACTTTAACCAAAAATTTCAGTTTCTGGTATGTGCGGCTTGATCACAGACTTATGTTCCAGGTATCTTCACGGCAGGACATTCTCCCTTTACCCACATTTAGTGCAAACCTTAGGTATTATCTGGAAATACCTGTCGTTAAGGATGTTATGACAGCACAGATAGGTGCCGATGTTACTTTTCACACGGCATACTATATGGAATCCTACAATCCCGCACTGGGCGTATTCCACATGCAAAACGAAAAAAAATACGGAAACACTCCGTATATAGATGCGTTTATAAATGTGAAATGGAAAAGGGCGACCATTTTTGTCAAATATGTTAATGCAGCGCAGGGATGGCCCGATCACGATTATTTTGCAGCACCGCATTACATTCGTCCGCAACGCGTATTTAAACTCGGCATGACATGGCCGTTTTACATTAAACCCGGTAAGACAGCTGCTCCGGCTTCTTCTTCCGAAGGACCTTCCGTAAGAGCAGCAGGAAACACCGCCCGCTGATGTCCAGGAGAAAATTTCTCATATCGCTGCTGGCAGCTTTTGTCATATCTTTCCTGTTTAAGGAATACCATACACGGCTGACCCACTCTTCATCCAACATGAGGACAGAAAGGGAAGTCTTACAATCTCATAGCGATACGCTAAAGTGCACCATATACCTTCCCTCACACGCCGGAACCCGTGTAGGATATCATTATGAGATCATGCGGCGTTTTGCAGAATCCCATGATTTTTCTTTGAAATACATCCCGGTGAACGATACGGTTACCGTATGGGAGATGCTTACAGAAGAACAAACAGACATTCTGGCCGTTAATATTATTCGTGATCCCATTCCCAAATCCCTGTCAGGAAAATTATGCATTACACCAAAAATAACACCATTGGGAGAAGTTTGGGTCATGATGAAAAACAGGTGTCCCTGGCATTTGAACCTGGTGCACTGGCTCACCTTATTCAGACAAAATCCGCAATATCCGGGATTTCGAAGCCGTTTTCTCCCCTCTTCTCCCAACAGATGTCCTTACGATTCATTGCTCAGAGCAGTCAGCAGGCCGCTGGGATGGGACTGGCGGATACTAAGAGCGGTCATGTACCAGGAATCAAAATACAGAATGAATGCCCACTCAGGCATGGGGGCTGTCGGTTTGATGCAAATGAAAGAATCTACGGCCGGAGACATGAAAGTAAAAGATCTTTATGATCCTGAAGACAATGTAAAAGGAGCTGCCCGGTATTTTGCTTATCTTAAAAGAAATATGCATTTGACACATTTGCGGGAAGAAGAAGAAATCCATTTTGTTCTGGCTGCATACAACGCCGGCATGACCCGTATACAAAAAGACAGGGAACAGGCTGCTATGGAAGGGAAGGATCCCGATATCTGGTCGGAAGTGGCCCCTTATGCTCCCTCCCAGACTCAAAAATACGTAGAAACAATAAAGACAAGATACCTGGACTGGGTTACCTCATCCGAATAGCTTTATCGGGACTTATCCTGATAATGCTTTTCAGGGGGAGTATAAGAATTCCCAAAAGCAGTCCAAGGGCAGCAACATCTATCAGTAATACATGATACCAGGAAATATCTACCGGGACACTGTCCACAAAATAAGTGGACGGATCCAGAGGGATCAGCCCGGTCGTTTTCTGAATGACAAGAAAAATTACGGCCAGAACCGTACCTGCTGTCATGCCTTTTAAAGCCACACCGACTGCATTGTAAAGAAAACTGTTCCGGATACTGCGGTCTTTCATTCCCATGGCCTTGAACAATCCGATTGCAGACGTTTTTTCAAACAACAGGATCAGCAACCCGGACATCATATTAAATCCCGCAACGAGAACCATCAGGGTCAGCAATATGACCACGTTGATATCCATCAAATCCAACCAATCGTAGAGATGCGAATAGATCCTCTTTACATTTCTCAAGACAACACCGTCGTCAGTGTCAGAGCTGTTGGCAATAATAAAATCTTCAACAGACTCCTGTTGTGCTTCTATCCGGTTCTTATCGTTTAAAAAGAGCTCCATACCGCTTACCTGGTCTTCCCGCCACCCGTTTAATCTTTGAGTGTGTCTTATATCTCCTAAGATTAAATGATTGTCAATATCTTCCAGTTGGGCATCATAAATACCCGATATAATAAAACGTCGCATCCTGACGTTGTCGCCAATAAAATACATAGTCACCACATCCTGTACCCCTATCTGCAGAAGCCCTGACAAGCGACGGGATATCATGATCTCACTGGAGGAAACATCCTTAGAGAAAACGGGAATGCTTCCTTCTTTCAGGTGTCTTTCAAAGAAATCCCAACGGTAACCGGCTCCCACACCTTTAAGTGACACGGCCTGGATGGCATCCCCTGTATTAATAATCCCGTAGGACATCGCAAACTCCTGAATGTAATCAACATCCGGATGATTTTTCAAATTTTCAAGGTATGACAGATCCGTTGATACAGGGATGGATTCAGTAACGAACCCTGCACCCGGAGCCTCCATAAGGATCTCCCCGGTAAAACCAACCGCACGTTTTTGTATCTCATTTCTAAAGCCCCTGACAATCGCCACGGAAAGTATCATAGTAAACACACTGACAGCTACACTTACTATAGCTATCCGGTTACCCATCCGGCTTACCCTGCCTGTAGAGGTAGCATCGCCTTTAAGTTTCCCGGCTATGTAAACGGCGATATTCATGTTGCTTATAAAAAATTAATCGCTATATTTGTTCCCCTGTTTGGATATGCGGGAATAGCTCAGTCGGTAGAGCATCAGCTTCCCAAGCTGAGGGTCGCGAGTTCGAACCTCGTTTCCCGCTCATAACCAAACCTGAAACCTGACTTTTATTCGTCATCCTCGTCAATTTCTATGAGCAGGGAATTGTCCTTCCCAAACATTTCCATGATTTTTTCCAACTTTGAAACAGTCCGGTTGTCCGTGTTTTCCTCTGCGGCAGAAAAACTGTAATATAGTGTTTCTGCATAGATCTGTGCCAGATCATCTGCACGGGCTTCGCGAAATGATTCAGAAGGTATTTGCAGGTTCATATCACTTAAAAACGACCGGAGTTCCGTGTGGGGAAATAGCAGACCGTTCTTATAAACATTAACATAAAACAAGACATTTCCTGAAGTATCGGTTACCGCCGGCAAAAATCCGCCCTTGAAAACCCTGCCCCTGACTGATATTCCGGCATGGTATGCGATCAATAAATAGATTATACCTATGATAACGGGACTGCCTTCTTTGTTTTTCAGAGCCCGGTGGAAATAAGTCTTTCCCGGATCCGAAAACATAGGATCTACTGTTTTGTAACGTAACCTATTGAAAAATACGTGATTATATAATTTGACTTTTTCCATAAATGTCTGATCGTCCTTCATCTCCACAACGATCTCATTTACGTGATCCATCAGGATATCCTGCAAAATTTCCTGATCTATGTCATTACTCAACAGATCCTGTATAAGACAAAGACCGGTCATCAGGTCGTCCTTTGTATTACCAATCCAGTCCTGCAGGGCATCGAATTTAAGTTCTTCCCGTAAGGCCGACAACATATCCCCTACACCGGGATACTTATCTTCATTTTCATCCCTGCAAATTCCCTCCAGTTCTTCAATGGCAGGACGTCCCATATTTTTGAGCTGACGAAACAATGCGTCCCTTACATATTGGTCAGGATCATCCAGAAGGGGAACTATATCCAATATTTCGGTGTTACGAACCATGGTCATTACAGAATTTTTCCAGGATCTCTCCGGCCTTTTCTACCATCAAATTTTTATAATCCACATTCATGTCTTTACTGCTTCGTTGTGCAATAATCATGCAAACAGTAGCGCCCCGGTGTCCCATAAGCCGGGAAAGGCCCGCAATGGCCGAACCTTCCATTTCGATATTAGTGATCCTCAGATTATTATAACGAAACGATGCCAATTTTTTCAAGTAATCGGGATCCCATAAGGGAAGCCTTATGACACGGCCCTGGGGTCCGTAAAAACCTGGAGCCGAAAGGGTAATACCCTGCATGGCATCCTTAAAACGCAACCCGGTCTCTTCCGAGTTTTTTACAAAATACGGAGTGGCCAGCAAAGGAGACCATTGCATGTGTTCCATAAAAGCCTTTTCCATCTCTTTGTCACATACGTTATCCCGTCCTTCGTACCAGTTCAGTAATCCGTCAATACCTGCAGAATATAGTGAAAAGACGAGCGTTCCTGTGGGAATGTCAGATTGTATGGCTCCTGAAGTACCTAATCTCAAAATATCGAGTGAACGGTGCTCTTTTCTGAATGTCCGGGTTTCAAAATCAACGTTGGCCAGCGCATCAAGTTCATTCATGACGATATCAATATTATCGGTCCCTATCCCGGTGGACAATATGGTCAATCTTTTACGGCCAAAGAATCCGGTTACTGCCACAAATTCCCTGCTGTGTGAAACGAATTCAACATCCGTCAACAAATCGCGCAATAAGGTCACACGATCGGGATCCCCAACCAGCAAAACATTTTCTGCCAGCTGTTCCGGACGTAAGTGGAGGTGAAACGCACTCCCGTCACTGTTGATCACCAATTCAGAAGGTTCTATAATTTTCATTGTGCAAATTTAGAGGAAAATCACGGATTTTCCTCTAAATTTGTTCCAATAAAACAATTGACTCATGATACAACGCATTCAGACATTATACCTGACAGTGGCTTTAGGTCTTATGATCTCATTATTCTTTGGAGTATACGCCACATACACCCCTTTCATAGTCCTGACCGGTGCTGCATGCGCATTGCTGGCAGTTACCATATTACTGTTCAAAGCCAGAAAGATCCAGATCCGTCTTTGCATCTATACCTCCCTGATCATGCTAGGTCTCCAGGTATGGATGGGTGCCGTCTACTTCAAAAACATGGCCAGTGTACGCTTTCCTGTTACTACGGTTTTCCCGCTTGTCAGTATCATATTGGTGATCCTGGCCCTGCGTGCCATAGGCAGTGATGAAGCCCTGGTGCAATCCTACAACAGACTTCGTTCCGGGAAGGGAAAAAAATGATTTTTTTATTATCTTCGTAAATTAAAGCAATCCATTTCATTAAACGATAAAACATAAAAATCTATGGAAAAAAACATCTCTCGAAGAAATTTCTTACAGAAAAGCGCCATGGCCACAGCCGGTGCTATTGTTGCTTCTTCTCCGCTGATGGCAAAAGTTCCTCTGGATTCACAGAAGAAAAAGAAAACGGCGGCGACCGATAAACTCAATATTGTAGGGATCGGTATAGGAGGAAGAGGAGGTGGAGTTATCCGCGAACTGAGTTCCCAGAACATCGTTGCCTTGTGCGATGTTGACTGGAAATACGCTGCCGGACAATTCCAAACATATCCTAATGCGAAAAAATATAAAGATTTTCGCAAATTGTTTGATGAAATGGGAAACAAGATCGATGCCGTAGTAGTTGGAACGGCCGATCATACCCATGCCGTAATCGCCGCCCAGGCACTTTCCATGGGAAAACATGTCTATTGCGAAAAACCACTTACACATACTGTTTACGAGACAAGGCTTCTGACCCGTCTGGCCGCAAAGCATAAAGTAGCCACTCAAATGGGAAATCAGGGAGCTTCAGGTGCCGGCGTAAGGCAAATATGTGAAGCCATATGGTCCGGCATGATAGGGGAAGTAACCAAAGTGGAAGCCTTTACTGACAGACCTATCTGGCCTCAGGGGCTGGAGACTCCCACAGAAGCTCATACACCTCATCCGGACCTTGACTGGGATCTTTTCTTAGGACCTGCTCCTTACCGTCCTTACAACGAAATTTACCATCCCTGGAACTGGCGCGGATGGTGGGATTTCGGAACAGGAGCCCTGGGAGACATGGCATGTCATATCCTGCAACCTGTAGTAAAAGCGTTGAACCTGAAATCTCCCGTTGCCGTTCAGGGCAGCTCCACTTCCCTGATGACCGATTGTGCTCCTAATGCACAGATCGCAAAATTTGTTTTTCCTGCACGTGACAATATGCCCAAAGTAGGTATGCCCCGCGTGGAAGTCACCTGGTATGACGGAGGCCTCATTCCTGAGTATCCCAAAGGATGGCCTGCCGGCCGCAATATGAATGACAGCGGTGGCGCCGTTATTTTCCACGGGACAAAGGACACTCTCATCTGCGGATGTTACGGAGTCAACCCCTGGCTGATATCCGGCAAAGAGATCCCGACCCCTTCCATGACAAGAGAAGTTCCCGAAAACAATCACTATACGGACTTTATCCGCGCCTGTAAGGAAAGTCCTGTAAGCCGTATTAAAACAGCTTCTGATTTTTCCGAGGCCGGACCTCTCAACGAAATGGTAGTCATGGGTGTTCTGGCTGTGCGTCTTCAGGGCTTGAACCGGGAACTCCTGTGGGACGGAGATGCCATGAAATTCAAGAATATTTCTCCCAACGATACCATCAGGATGAAAGTAAAAGACGGATTCTCCATTAAGGACGGACACCCGACCTTCAACAATGAGTACACCGATCCTATCAATGCTTTGGAATTTTCGAACGAATTGATCCGCCATACGTACCGTGCAGGTTATTCATTACCTGAAATGCCGTAAACCAAAATATTACAAATTATGAAAAAACTGTTAATAATCCCCATTCTCATGACTGCGTTGATCGCAAGTTCCTGTGCTTCATGCAACAACAACAAGAAGGAAGTTCAGGAAGAAGACCCCAACGTTGTAGTTCTCTTTGACGGGAACACTTTTGAAGGCTGGCGTGCATACAACGGCACCGATATCCCGGGAGCCTGGACCATAGAAGACGGCGCCATTAAAATCAACGGTTCGGGCCGTGGTGAAGCCGGTGCCGAAAACGGAGGTGACATTATTTTTGACCGCAAATTCGGTAATTTTGAAATGACTTTTGAATGGAAAGTCGCCAAAGGCTCCAACTCGGGTATTTTCTACATGGCACAAGAGGTCCCGGGCGAACCCATTTACATCTCGGCTCCCGAATACCAAATTCTGGACAACGCCAACCATCCCGATGCCATGCTGGGTATAGACGGCAACCGCCAGTCTGCTTCCCTTTATGACATGATCCCTGCAAAACCCCAGAACTCTAAGCCTTTCGGCGAATGGAACACAGGGAAGATCCTGGTTTATAAAGGTACTGTGGCTCATTTCCAAAACGGAGAACCGGTCCTGGAATACCATTTGTGGACTCCCCAGTGGCAGGAAATGCTTGACAACAGTAAATTCAGCAAAGACAAATGGCCGGTAGCCTACGATCTGTTACTGAATTGCGG
>JBAZHT010000008.1:0-45487 GCA_041652255.1 Bacteroidales bacterium | reverse complement strand
GGGAGCCCACGGATGAAATGGCTCTGATATATGGAACACCATGGTCTGAAAAATCCTGGAATCCGGCAAAAAGCGTGTCTTCGGAAGCAAAACTGTCAGGGGCCGAAATTCGTGTAAAACCGTTGACTATAAGAATTTTTCCTTTTTCTTCCCCGGTAGGGGCCTTGTACAGGCTGACCGTTTCGGATGGAAAACTTTCCCCGCCGCGATTCACTGCCGTAACCCGGAAACTGTAGTGCTTGCCGGGTTCAACGTCTATTTCTGCACGATTGTTTGCCGAGTAGAATCCGCTGTCAAAAGCTGCGTTTTCATCCCCTGTACGTGTGTATACCACGTAACCTTCAGCAGTTGCCGTAGGTTCCAGCACATCTTCGGTAGGTTGCCAGCTTAAGGTGGCCTTCCCGTTTTCTTGATAATCAACGGCTATGCTATTAACGGGAAGGGGTTGAACAACGTATTCAAAACCCTGAGTACTGCTCAGGTAACGTAGCATCCCCTTATAGATGGCACGGCTGACGGTAAAGCGGAAACGCGGGTCCAGCCCGTATCTCATATCTGCAAAATTCTGATGTGAAAGCAGTTCCAGAAGCATGGCCGGCACCTGGGCTGTTCGGCTTTCCGAATAAGAACGGTTCCAGATGCCTCTCCGGGTCCAGTCCGGATTCCAGAGCACCCTCAGGTCATTGACTATCTGGGTTTGTACAAGGTCCGTATAATCCCTGGATGTCAAACGGTTGTGCCCGGTAGGTAAAAGTTCAGTACCGTCGCTGTCCCGTGTATAAATGGCCAGTGTACCAATAATACTGTCATTTTTGGTAACTCCCGCATCTGTATGGAATGCCAGCGAGAGGTCCAGGGGGATCTTCAGCCCCGGGTTGTTGGGATGTTTTACGGATCCTCCTGCCAATGCATTGACCCACCGTCCCCTGGACGTATAGTCGTCTGTATAATCGTTTGTACCTTCATAATAGGTATATACCGAGTCGGCAAAACCGGCCCATTGCAGCCAGTAACGGGCACTTTCGGTAAAACGGGGGTAATGGCTTGTGAACGGGGGAATGGTAATGTTTCTGTATGAGGCCCGTACGGTGCTGTCTTCCACGGTGCGCCCGATATTCCCCATCCCGCCTCCGAATTTCACGGCATCGGCCGTAACTACGGCATTGATCTCCCGGCTGGCATTGGTCAGGGTAACGCGCCCTGCTACGTTTCTGCCGGAATCAAAAGCAAAAGTACCCAGGTATATCCAGGTGCCTCCTCCCATCTGTTGGTTTACAAGGAACACATCCGATCCGCCTTTATGGTGAACGGTATATCGGGCATCCCTGGCACTTATGGGAAGGCTGGCATAGGAAACGTAAACGGCGTAATACCCGGCTTCAGGGATCTCGGGGATCCACTCGGCAAATGCAGGCTGCATCACGGCATTCTTACGCAGTTCCGGGTTGTGGGTTACGATCCTGCGGTAGGTTCCCATGCGGAAAGGATTGTCGTAATGCGTATATACTTCTTTTTTGTTTGCAAACCCACGGCTGTCTTTTTCATCGGTACGCCAAAGGTAGGTGCCTCCCTGTTCGCTGTAGCCGCTATCAGGAGAATCGTTGTCCACAATGATCTCGTGTCTTTGCGTATCCCGCTCCCTAGGTAACATTACCACAGCTCCTGCATTTTCCAGCATCGGTGTCAGGAAGGGAAGTACATAGGACATGGTGTATAGGTCTTCAACAGTCTGGAACAGACGGGGACGTTGCCATTCCCAGCGGGCGAGTTTTTGATCGTAATACAAACCGTGGCTGTGCCAAATAGCCAAGTGTTTGTTTTGTAGTCCGTTCGTAATGTTATATGGACGATTTTCCCGGGTCACGAGTGGCGTGGAACCCAGTTCGGGCCATTGGTGTCTGCGTTGTTGCCGCGCTTCTTTCTTCATTTGCGACTGCGCTTTCAGTTTGGTCAAGTTAACGGCTGCCTGTCTTTTTTCCATTTTGATCTGCAGGGCAATTTCCTCGGGAGTACCTTTTTTGGGTTCGATCTTCGCAGGGTGCCGTCTATCGATTTTCATCAGCCGGTCGTAATCGTTGCGGTTGTTTTCCAGCTGCTTATTTGACAAGGCTTCGTATGCGGGATTAAAATACCTGGGGACCAGTTCTTCCAGGTCTTTGTCGTCAGTCGTTACCCGGATGGAATAATGTTTGTATTTTTCCGGCAGGAAATGCCGGATGGTTGCATAAAAAGAAGCTATTTTGTGAATCCTTACCGGGTACTCGGCCAGTCCGGAAGAAAAATTGAATACCAGGTTCTGGTGCCTGTCATCGTGACGGATGCCCCTGATCCGCAAAGGAGAAATACGCATGATCCCGTCACTGATGATGGTTGTCAGTGAATCTGTAAGACCGGCAGTAGCACTGCTGTCCAGTAGTGGTGGAAAAGCATTGTTTTGAGCCTGTGAATAAATGAAAAATAAAGAATTAATGGCAAGTAGAAGGAAGATACGTTTTCTCATAGTATGAATAAAATAGAAAAAACAAATATAGTAACTTTGTAAACAATCAGTATGGGAAACAATATGGCTGCAAAATGGAAAATTCGGGTTCCTATTATCGTTATGGGATTTAGTCTGGCACTTTTTCTGCTTTTTAAACTTCTTCCGGAATTTATGGATCGTGTGTATTCGGGATTCATTTACAGGTATTTGGCGCAGGCAATGTCCGGTGTCATGTCTCTCATACCTTTTTCCATTGCCGAGATACTTATCTACGCACTGGTGTTTTTTCTGATTTTTTATGCCGGGAAAGCCCTGATCCGGAAAAAATGGAAAACATTCCTGCGAAACCTTGGAATAACGGCACTTTATGCCGTTTCGATCTTCATGCTGACCTGCGGTTTGAATTACCACAGGGTTCCTTTGGAAGAACATTTGGGATACCGGGTAGAACCGACTCCGAAGGAAGATCTGTTGGCACTCGCCGCCGACATTACAGAAAGGGCAAACCTTGCCGCATCTTTCACCGGCCGTGATCTCAAGGGGAAAATGATCCCCGATTATACTTTTGAAGGTATAAAAAAAGCAGTGGCATCTGCGTATGATTCACTGGCTTCGGTAACAGGACTGAAAGTAGGGGGTACTTTTCCTTCCGTCAAACCGGTCATGGCTTCCCGGGGTATGTCTTACGCTTTTGTTATGGGTTTTTTCTTTCCGTGGACGGTTGAGGCTAACATTAATAATGATGTGCCTGCTTTTTGGATACCCGCCCTCATTGCTCATGAACAAGCGCATGTAAGAGGTTTTATGAGGGAAAACGAAGCCAATTTCCTGACGTATCTTCTGGCCGGGTATACTCAAAACAGGGAATTGAAATACTCCTGTCTGTTGCATTCACTCAACTACGTTCTGAATGCTGTGTACAAGGTTGATCCTATTGATTATGAAGAAATTATAGACGGTCTTTCTCCAAGGATTCTCTATGATCTGGATCAGAACAGGGCTTACTGGGAACCGTTTAGGACCTCCTTTGCCCGTGTTTCTCAACAGATGAATGATGTCTACCTGAAAGCCAACGGTCAAAAAGAGGGTGTGGGAAGTTACGGCAAAGTCGTGGACCTGATGATTGCCCATCATAAAAATAATCAGGAAACGATGCAGCAAAATCCCGGTCACTCCGTTTATATAGGTGAAAGCACCCAATAGCGGAAAGAATATGGACCAGACATCCCTGTACCGGGAATACCACAAACCCATTTATCATACCTGCCTGCGTATTTTACGGTCTTCGGAAGATGCGGAAGAATGTATGCAGGATGCATTCCTGAAATTGTTTACCGGGGGTAAGATGCGGTTTATAAACAATAAAGCTTGCTATGCCTGGTTGCGCAAAGTGGCGGTAAGGGGTGCCATTGACCGCCTTCGTTCTTTGGACTTTCAGATGAACGTAAATGCCGGATCCCTTGATAGCAGGGAAGTCCGGAATGTTACAAACGAAAATGATCCTTCTTTTTGTACATTGTTTGAAGAAGAAGGGGATCATCAGAAGCAGGTGAGCCAGATCAGGGAACAACTGAACGCGTTGCCTTCCGGATACCGTACCATATTAAGCCTTTATCTTTTTGAAGGCTATGATTTTGAAGAAATTGCACAGATCACACAATTGCAGCCTTCCACGGTAAGAAGCCAGTACAGCAGGGGCCGGAAAAAGCTGCAGGAAGAAATAGAGAAATTATGGATAAATTGAAATCATTCATTCAGGAAAACAGGGAGCTTTTTGATTCGGACCCGCTCCCCGAAGGACACGAATTGCGCTTTATGCAAAAAATGGAAAGTCACAAATCTCGTAAACATAATTATCTGATCTACATATCAATAGCAGCTTTATTTCTACTGGTAGTTACAATAGGAGTACGTTTTATGAAAGAGGATCCGGTGAACAGTTTATTTTATGTGGACCCCTGTGGAGGCGAATCGTATACCTGTTATTACGACCAGATGCAAAAACTTTCCGAACAGATCGAGTACAATACCCGCGAGCTTCCCGATTACAAACGACAGGAGATCCTGATGAACATGGAATCCATTATGCCCCGTTCTGCGGACGAGTTCTCTGAAATGCTTCCAAAAGATATTTCCAGTCAGGAGGCAGAACGCTTAAACAAAAAATATTATCAACAGTTATATGAAGGAATGAAAGAACTGGCTTCATTAACAAATTAAACAGAATGCTTTATGAAAAAAATTATTTTGCTCTCATGTTTTCTTATTTCTTTGACATTACTTTCGGCACAGGATTACGTGAACCGTACTTACCAGCTGGAACCGTTTGATGCCGTTAACGCTTCCTTTGTTTATGAAATGGAAGTATTCAAAGGAAATGAATATTCGCTGGAACTGGAAATTCCCGAAGAACTTGCCCGGGAAGTGGAGATTCAGGTCAGCGGAAAGGTTTTAAATCTTGGCATTACAATGGAGTGGTGGCGAACAGCAAAACGTGTTATCGGAAAACAACATACCATTCGTGCGCGCATTACCATGCCTGATCTCACTGGTGTTGAATTGTCGAATGCCGCTTCCCTGGTTACGCGTGACAATTTTAATCCGGCCAATTTCAAAGTCAAACTTTCCGGGGCATCCAATGCTCAAATAAACATTTTGACACATGCAGCGAATATTGATATAAGTGGTGCTTCAAATTTAGAGATCAGTGGGTTAGCTACTGTGGCAAAAGCTTATGTCAGTGGGGCTTCCGTATTGCATTACAACCAGGAAACAGATCAAATTGACCTGGAGGCAGGAGGGGCTTCTACTGTTGTCATGAAAGGGACTTCTACAAAAGGCACTTTTGAAGTTTCCGGGGCCAGTTCCGTAAAAGCTTTTGAATTTCAGACTGAAGAGCTGTTCGTCAAATGTTCGGGAGCATCCAACGCCCAAGTGTATGTTACTGGAAAGATCAGTACTGTGGCAGGAGGAGCTTCTGACATTCATGTAAAAGGCGATCCCAAATTTACCAGGTCAGTATCCCGCGGTGCCTCATCCATCAAATCTGTTAAATAAAAGTATTACTTTATATACTTAATCTAAATTGCTATGAAAAAAATACTTATAATTACAATATTAAGTCTTCTTTCTAACGTTGCCATGGCGCAGAAAGAGGCTGTAGAGCAAAGGAATTTCCAGGTAGGTCCGTTTACCGGAGTAGAATTATCCGGAGTGGTAGAAGTAACGATGGAAAAATCAAATTCACATTCAGTATCCCTGGAAACATACGGTGAAGTGTTTGATCATTTAGACGTGAAGGTAAGGAACGGGATACTTCATATTGGCTTCAAAGACGGGGGTTTACCCAGATCTATACAGAGAAAATACAGAGATTTAAAGATTATATCTAAAGTAACACTTCCGGTTCTGGAAAATGTTGAAATGAGTGGTGTGACCAAGCTTTTTGCAAGAGACCGCTTTAATTCAAACGAATTGAATATTGAACTTTCAGGGGTCAGTCATGCTGAATTTGAATACATAGAAAGCGCAGCAATGGACATTGAAATATCGGGTGTTTCCAAGATTCAGCTTTATGGAGTTACCGAACAACTGGACCTGGAGATAAGCGGTGCTTCAAAAGGATTTTTCGTATTCGAAAATAAAACCATTACCTTTGCCAATATTGAGATCAGTGGCAGTTCGGAAGGTACTTTTGAAGGCAAAGCCATACGGTCTTTACTGGATATTAGCGGGACTGCCAATTTTGAAGGAAAGAAGTTCCAGGTGGAAACCATGAAGGCAGTTATCAGCGGGGTTGCCAGGGCCCGGGTAAACGTAGCGGGCTCGCTTGAACCTGAAGTATCCGGTGCTGCAAAATTGCATTACAACGGGAATGTAAATCTCAGGAATGTCAATAAAAGCGGGGCTGCACATATGACTACATACTAAATAATAATACCATGACCCCAAAAGAGATCCACGAAAAGATACTGGTACTCGATTCACACTGTGATACACCCATAATGCTCCGAAGGAAGGGATTGGATATTGGCAAAAGAACTGATATTGGACACGTAGACCTGGTGCGTATGAAAGAAGGAGGCGTAGATGCCTCTTTCTTTGCAATTTATGTGTCAAACAAATGGGATCCCTACGAATGCACGTTCAAAGCACTGGAAGCGCTGGCTTCTGTTTACGATATGCTCGGCAAGTATCCCCATCTGGCGTCTTTGGCGACGGATGCGCAAACTGCCCGGGAGTTGAAGGAACAGGGGAAAATCGCGATTTTTTTGGGAATGGAGAATGCAGGACCTGTACATAAAGACCTTTCACTGCTTCGCCTGTTTTACCGAATGGGAGTCCGGTATATTACCCTGACACATGCCGGCAATAATGAAGTATGTGACAGTTGTGCTACTAAAGAGAAACGTTGGCACGGGGTAAGTCCTTTCGGCAGGGAGCTGATCGCAGAGATGAACCGCCTGGGGATCCTTGTAGATGTGGCACACATTTCAGATGAAGCATTTTACCATGTTTTGAAATATTCGACCCGTCCCGTTGTGTCCACCCACTCTTGTTGCAGAGCTTTATGTGATGTCCCCAGAAATCTTACAGATCAAATGATTAAAGATCTTGCCGCACAAGGTGGTGTGTTACAGATCAATTTCAATCCCCCGTTCCTTGATAAGAATTATTCGCTTGCTGTTGACCCCTTACTGGACGAATACGAAGAGGCAGAGGCTGCTTATGCCATTGACCCCGAGGGAAGCAAAGAACGTATGGAAAAGGCTAAAAAGGCACTTTTTGCACTTCCGCGTCCTGGTTATAAAAAAGTGGTTGACCATATTGACCACGTCGTGTCACTGGTCGGACCGGATCACGTTGGCATTGGTTCTGATTTTGACGGTATAGAAGTATGTCCGGAAGGACTGGAAGACATTTCCCGTATTCCCATACTTACAGAAGAACTTTGTGCCAGGGGATATTCTTTTGATGATATCCAAAAGATAATGGGCGGGAATTTCCTGAGACTCTTATAGCCAACCGGCCGTTTGCAGAATCCGTTCGGTCTTTTCAACCGTTTCGTTCCGGTCAAAATCCCTGGTGGAAAAAACCAGCAGCAATACCCCGTTCTGGGGGTACCTTCCCGCATAGATTTTAAATCCTCCGTTATCCCCGGTATGGAATATTTTTGGGGCTCCGTTAATTTCTGTTACAAACCAGCCGTAACCGTATCCTGTATTGGGGATATTTGTTTGAATGTAAGCAGTATGAGCCTTTTCTGTCATTTCTTTTCCCAGTATCTTATGATCTCGCAGGGCGTATTCCCAAAGCAAAAATTCTTCAATGGAAGTGTAAAGCGCTCCGTCTGCCTTAGAGGCAAAGAAAGTTGTTTCCCCATAGTCGTATTCCCGCCATTGCCCGGTAGAGGTATCCAGCCGGTATCCGTGGGCCATTAGCGGGATATCCCGGCCTTCTTCAAAGTACAATGTCTTGGCCATTCCTGCCGGTGTAAAGACTTCCTGTTCCATGTATGCCTCAAAAGGTTTGTCAGACGCTTTTTCAATGACGGAATACAATAGCTGGAAGGTGGGATTCATGTATTCATAGGAGGTCCCCGGTTCAAAATTCAGGAAACTGAGCGTGTCCATATATGAATACGATTCCACGTCGGTCGAATGATATACGAACTGACTGTCTGTACGCGATCTGGCGTCCGGGATACCGGATGTATGTGAGAGCAGATGAGCCAGGGTAATCCGGTCAAAGAATGGTGCCTGAAAATGAGGAAAATATTTGGATACAGGATCATTCAGAGACAGTTTGCCTTCCTGTGCCAGTTTTAGTGTGGCCGTAGCTGCAAACTGTTTGGAAACGGAGGCAATACAAAAAAATGTAGCAGGAGTGATTTCCGTTTCCGGATCCAGTGTTGCCAGACCGTATCCTTTTTCAAATACGATCCGGTCACCCTTAAGAACCAGTACGGCTCCACCGGGAGTACCTTCGGGCCACAGTTCTTGATAAAGATCATCTATTTGTTTCAGAGCTGTCTGCTCCCTGTTGTTACAGGCGGTTAATAAAAACACCAACACCATTAAGGGGATGGTTAACCACTTTGTTGACATGAAGTAATAATTTAATTGATGGTATTTTTATTTATATGTTTCAATATTTTACGCACAATTCCAGGGCCTTCGTAAATAAAGCCCGAATAAACCTGGATCAGGGAAGCTCCGGCACTTAGCATTTCCATGGCATCTTCCGGGCTCATGATACCTCCTACACCAATTACAGGGAGGTTGCCGTCTGTCTTTGTATGAATATAACGGATGATAGAAAGCACTTTTTCTTTCAGTGGAGCACCGCTCAGGCCGCCTTCACCAATTTGGTCCAGAACATCTTTTCCGGTAACGAGTCCTTCCCTGGAAACAGTTGAATTGCAGGCTACTATGCCGTCAAGGCCGGAAAGCATTACCAGTTCTATCAACTGGTCCAAAACATCGGTAGATATATCGGGGGAGATCTTTAATAAAATCGGACGGTAAATATCGCAATACCGACGGATCTCTGTAAGGTGACGGGTTATTCGGGTGAGGTTTTCTACGGCTTGCAGGCTGCGAAGATCCTTGACATTGGGACAGCTGACATTGATTACAAAATAATCCACGTAATCGTACATTTGTGCAAAGGCTTTTTCGAAGTCTTTATAAGCCAAATCGTTAGGAGTGGAAGTGTTTTTGGATATATTCCCGCCAATGATCACGCGCGGATGCGTTTTCTGTATGTTTTTAACAATTTTCTTTACGCCCAGGTTATTTATACCCATCCTGTTGATAAGTGCTTTGTCTTTGACAAGCCGAAAGCTTCTGGGTTTGGGATTTCCCTCCTGGGGAGCTACGGTAACGGATCCGATCTCAACAAATCCAAATCCCAGATCGGCCATCTGGTTAATCACTTCTGCATTTTTGTCCAGTCCGGCCGCCAATCCCACGGGATTGGGAAAATTGAGACCCAGGGTTTGTCTTTCCAGGGCAGGTGATCTGTATGAAAAGCACATGCGCAACATTTTTCCGGCGAAAGGGATGTACTTCAGCACAGTCAGAGCCTTAAACACCAGTTTATGTGCGGTTTCGGGGGGAAAAAGAAATAAAAGCGGCTTAAAAAGGCGATACATATGTTTCATGATTAGTGAAACAAATATAAGTATTAATTCCAGGAAACAATTCAGATAGGCATATCACCGGGAGAATACTCGGTAAACGTATTGTCAGAATAAAACAGTAATACTTTCACAAGTTTATGTAAAACTTCAGATGACTTTTCGTAATATTCTTCAGATGAGCTGATTTCGTCAGTCATATTTTCTTCTTTTTCTGATACTGGAATGGATTCCGGCAATTCTTCCGGGCTGAATAATGAAGCCGCTTTTGCTTCCTTGTACATCTTTCCTTTGCCTGTTATAAGCCATTCTGCGTTTAACGAAGGGTAGGCCAGCAGCATTTTTTCAATAAAATCAAATCCCGGTTTGTTTCGTCCCGATAATATATGAGATACACCAGAACGTTGTATGCCTATCTGATCGGCAAAACGGGAAGGAGACATGTTTTCTGCCTGTAAAAACTGTTGCAAACGCGTTCTCATAATTGTAAACAAATTTTTACAAATGTAATACAAATAATGTTTACTTATGTAATTATTGAATAAAATACATTTGTAAACAGACAAATAACCATAATCGTTATATCTATTTGTCTATTATAGTCTTTCTCTTCATTAGAGATTGTTCTCAATAACTAAAGTATGTATTTAAATAAAATATATAAATAACTGGAAAACAACAAATATAATTGATTAAAACATTAAAAAAACTGCTTAAACGTAAATTTTACGGATAATTACATAATATATTACTTTATGTAAAATCTATATAGTACTGGTTATTACATTTATAAAATGATAAAAATCTAGTATTTAGAAATGTAAATTCACTTTTCTATTCTTAAACAAAAACAAATCATTCTGAGGGTTAAAATGATTACAAAACCGCCACATTAGTTTACATAAGTGAATTACAAATGTAAATTAAGACCTAAAGTTTTACTTTAACTAAAATTTCACGTAAATAAAATACCTTTGCTTTCACTTATGGAAACTTTTCATTTCCCCATTCCCGGTATTCGCATCAGTGACTATACTTATGACCTTCCGGATAACAGGATCGCACGTTACCCGCTTCCGGTTCGTCACGATTCAAAATTGCTTGTTTACCGGAATGAAGAAATAAAGGATGACTGTTTCAAAAACCTTCCGGCGATCCTTCAACGGGACAGCCTTCTAATTTTCAACAATACACGTGTAGTACCGGCAAGATTACTATTCAGAAAGGAAACGGGTGCCCTGATAGAAGTATTTTGTCTGGAACCGGCTTCCCCAAAAGAATACATATTGGCCTTTTCGCAGCATGCTTCAAGTACATGGTATTGCGCTGTTGGAAATGCCAAACGATGGAAAACCGGGCATCTGCCCCTTTATAACCCCGAAAACGATCCTAAAATTGCTAAGATTGGTCTTTCTGCCAGTCTTATAGGCCAGGAAGCGGACAGGTACCTGGTTCGTTTCAGCTGGGCGGAAGATATTCCTTTTTCAACCGTTCTGGAAGCTTCCGGTCGTGTCCCAATTCCTCCTTATTTGAAAAGAGAAGCCGAAGACAGCGACCTGGAACGTTATCAAACCGTTTATGCACGCAACAGGGGATCCGTTGCAGCGCCTACGGCGGGATTGCATTTTTCTGATCAGGTAATCGGCCATATGCAAAGAAACAATATTGGTATAGCCGAATTGACACTCCATGTGGGAGCGGGGACTTTTAAACCGGTAAAAACACCTTATATAAGGGATCACATCATGCACAGTGAACCCTTTGAAGTGTCAAGGGAGTTTTTAGAACGGCTCTTAGTGCATAACGGACCCGTTGTCTCCGTTGGAACCACGTCCTGCCGTTGTATTGAAAGTCTCTATTACCTGGGTCTCCAGGCAGCCGCCGGGAGGGATCCTCTGTTCACAGGACAATGGGAACCGTATGTGACCCCCCGGGAGATATCTTACGGGGAAGCGATACAACACCTGTTGAACTACCTGGAGAAAAATAACCGTGACTCGCTGCAGGCATCCACACAGATCATCATTGCCCCGTCTTATGTCTTTCAAACAACCGATATTCTGGTGACCAATTACCACCAGCCAAACTCCACTTTGCTACTGCTGGTGGCGGCATTGATAGGGGAAAAATGGAAGTCGGTTTACGACCATGCACTCACACACGGATACCGTTTTTTAAGCTATGGGGACTCCTGCTTATTATACAATCCTGAATCAAAGAAAATCAAATAATTATAGCAATATATAACAATAATGTTTTATTATGTAACATTATAGTTGTATAGCTTTGTAAATTCTTACAATACAGAATTATATTAATTATCTATAGGCGTCTATTCCTAGTTCCTCGTAAGTCTGTTTTAACGCCTTCTCATCGTCGGAAATAATGAGCATTCTGTCCCCGATCCGGATCTCGGTTCCGCCCCTTGGAATGAAAAAAGAATCTCCTCTTTTTACCATCACAACAAGTGTCTTGTCGGGCAGCGGTATGTCCATCATCCGGTTCCCGAACCGGAGGCTTTCCTCGGTGACGATGACCTCGCTCATGGCCGATTTAATATCCTCGGAAAACTCCATTTCAAATTCCGACCGGCGTTTTTTACGTTGCGGAAAAGACAGGTGCAATTTTTTAGCGACCCAGGGTATGGAAGTCCCCTGGACAAGCAGCGAAAGGATGGTTATGAAAAATACAACATTGAAAAGAACACCGGCACCCGGAATGTCGTATAAAAAAGGGTAGGTGGCAAATATAATAGGCACGGCTCCTCTTAGTCCTACCCAGCCGGTAAATATCCTGGATTGGAAGGTCATCATACGAAATGGCCAGAGTGTCAACAATACGGCTGCCGGTCTTGCCAGTAAGATCATGAACACACCAATTATCAGTCCAATACCTGCTACTGGCCATAGTTCGGAAGGATTGACAAGCAATCCCAGTGTCAGGAACATAATGATCTGGGACAGCCAGGTAAGGCCGTCAAAGAAGTTCCGTGTATTTTTCTTGTGCAAAAAACGGGCATTGCCAATAACAAGGCCCCCAATGTACACGGCCAGAAATCCGTTTCCCTGTATCAAGTCCGTAAAGGAAAAGATGAAAAAGCAAAAAGCCAGGATCAATATGGGATAAAGGGAATCATTTCCAATATTGGCTTTCCGGAGCAGGTACGCACACAATTTTCCCAACAGGTACCCGGCCAATGCTCCGGCCGCCATCTGGTAGAAAAACATCAGTACCACCAACCAGATTTTTGTCTCTTCCGGTGTTGTTATTACCTGTATCATGGTAATGGTCAACAGGTAGGCCATGGGATCGTTACTGCCGCTTTCCAGTTCCAGCAGAGGCCTCAGATTATGTTTCAGTTTCAGGCCTTTGGACCTGAGTATGGCAAAAACCGATGCAGAGTCAGTAGACGACATAATACTGCCCAGCAACAGGCACACGGGAAAGGACAACTCTATTCCGGGCAAAAGCACGGAAAGCAGGTAAATAAAGGATCCCGTTAGCAGGGCCGTGATCAGGACACCTAATGTGGCCAGCATAACACCTTGTCTGGCAACCGGTTTGATATCTTCAAAACGGGTATCCATTCCTCCTGAAAAAAGGATGATGCTTAACGCCACTATACCTATGAACTGGGCGGCTTTCTGATTGGAAAAATCCAGCCCCAGTCCTTCGCTTCCGAAAAGCATTCCCACCATCAGGAACAATAACAGGGTGGGGACTCCGAATTTGTAACCGGTTTTACCGGCTAATAAACTTATAAACAGTAGAACTGAGCCTATTAACAAAATGTTTTCAGCAGTAATGATCATGGCGCAGGTTTTAATTTGTAAAAATAAGACTTTTTTAAATGGAAATTCGTAAGCAATCGATATATTTGCAGATTAATCTTTTAATAAATATTATCCGTTATGAGCAAATTTATTTCTATGGAGGAAGCCGTTGCAAAAGTGAAGTCAGGAATGACCATTATGATGGGCGGTTTTCTGGGAGTAGGGAGCCCCAACCGTCTGGTAGATGCATTATTGAAAACTGATGTCAAAGACCTTACCGTTATTACCAACGATACGGCTTTTGCCCATATTGGCGTCGGAAAACTGATCGCAGAACACAGAGTCGTCAGGATCATTACCAGTCATATTGGGACCAATACGGCTACCGGGGAATTATACCATGCAGGGGAACTGGAAATTGAATTTGTCCCGCAGGGAACGCTCATAGAACGGATACGTTGTGCCGGTGCCGGCCTGGGAGGAATCCTTACCCCCACGGGACTGGGAACGGTCGTAGAAGAAGGAAAACAGGTGATCCACTCGGACGGGAAGAATTACCTTCTGGAAAAACCACTGAAAGCCCAACTTGCACTTTTGAGAGCCAGTACGGCCGATGAAGAAGGAAACCTGTTCTTCAGGGGGACGTCCCGCAATTTCAATTCCATGATGGCCATGGCGTCCGATACGGTCATAGCAGAAGTGAAAGAGATTGTCAAAAGCGGGGAAATACAACCCGAACATGTTCATACACAAGCTATTTTTGTGGATTTCGTTATCAAAGATTAATTAAAATAAAGTCATTATGTCACAGAAACTGAAACTTAAAATTTCCGAAAAAATGTACGAAGAAGCCCTGAAGATCATCCCCGGGGCTATTGCAGGTATTCGCCGTCCTTACAATTTTGTCCCCGGCCAGTACCCCATATACTTTGACCATGCAAAAGGAGGAAGGGTAACCGATGTGGACGGCAACGAATACATAGATATGTTGTGTGCCTACGGCCCCATAATCATAGGTCACCGTGAGGAAGAGATAGACAATGCGGTTATTGAACAGATACGGAACAAAGGTTTTTGTTTTTCATTGACACAACCGGTACAAAACACACTGGCCCAAAAACTCATAGAGCTTATTCCTTCGGCAGAAATGGCCGTTTTCGTTAAAACAGGTTCGGATGCCACCTCGGTAGCCATACGGGTTGCCAGGGCAAATACCGAAAGAACGAAAGTGATCCGTTGCGGTTATCACGGATGGCATGACTGGTGTGTGGAAGTTAAAGGCGGTATTCCCAAAAAACTATGGGAAGACGTTTACGAATTTCATTACAACCACCTGGAAGAACTGGAAGATTTGATGAAGCAGCACGGCGATCAAACGGCAGCCATTATCATCACTCCCGTAGGCCATCCTCTGGCCGACAAAGTTCAGATGCCCGCCCCCGGATTCCTGGAAGGCGTTCGCGCCCTGGCCGATAAATACGGCACCGTCCTGATCTTTGACGAGATCCGCAGCGGGTTCCGTTACGATATGGGCGGTGCACAGAAAGTATTTGGCGTAACGCCCGATCTTTCCGTATTCGGGAAAGCTATGGCCAACGGGTATCCCATTGGAGCCGTTGTAGGCAAGGAAAAATTCATGAAAGTATTGGCAGACAAAGTATTCCTGTCATCCACCTTTTTCCCTAACAGCCTGGAACAGGTAGCTGCCCTGAAAACCATAGAGATCCTGGAACGTGACAATATCCTGGAAAAGATCCGTGAAAAAGGAGAACTCTTCGGAAAAAGATTGCGTGAGATCGTGAAAAAAGTTCCATACGACGTAGAAGTATCCGGAATACCCCTGATGCCTTTTATCACATTCAACAGGGATGCTGATAACCTCTACAAGAAGCTTCGTCCCGGGTTCTATACCGAACTCATCAGGCGCGGTGTTTTCCTCCAGCCTTTCCATCACGGATACGTAGCATACCGCCATACAAATGAAGACATTATGTATGCAGCCGATATGGTGGAAGAATCATTCGGAGAACTGAAAAAATACATATAAAAACAGGTAATAACTATGGACAAACTGATCATTACCGCTGCCATTTGCGGAGCCGAGGTACTTAAGGAACACAACCCCGCTGTTCCTTATACCGTAGAGGAATGTGTCCGTGAAGCCCGTTCTGCTTACGATGCGGGGGCAAGCATCATTCACCTTCACGTCCGTTACGACGACGGAACCCCCACACAGGATAAAGAACGGTTCCGGGTAATTATGGAAGCCATTGCCGAGGCCTGTCCCGGGGTCATCATTCAGCCTTCCACAGGAGGAGCCGTCGGAATGACAAACGACGAAAGACTGCAGCCCACCGAGTTGAATCCCGAGATGGCCACCCTGGATTGTGGTACGCTCAATTTTGGGGGTGACGAGATATTTGAAAATACGGAGAACACCATCAAATACTTTGGCGAACGCATGATACAAAGGGGGATCAAACCCGAGTTGGAGGTCTTTGACAAAAGCATGATAGAAATGGCCCTTCGCCTGGGAAAAAAAGGATATATCCAAAAGCCCATGCATTTTGATTTTGTAATGGGAGTTAACGGAGGTATAGGGGGATCCCTCAGGGACTTTGTTTTCCTGCGGGGAAGCATTCCTTCCGATGCCACATACACCGTGGCCGGACTGGGCCGTTTTGAAATGCCCCTGGCTGCTGCCGCCATCATTGACGGAGGTCACGTACGCGTGGGTTTTGAAGATAACGTTTACATATCCAAAGGCGTTTTGGCCAAATCCAACGGGCAACTGGTGGAAAAAGTGGTGCGACTGGCCTGCGAACTGGGCCGTGACATAGCCGGTCCCACAGAAGCTCGTGAAATTTTAGGTTTACCCATAAAACAATAATTAACAATTAATTTAATTACTTATTTTAACAACAACTGCAAATGAAAAAAGGTAACAAGTATGGTCTTCACCGGGTAATAGAACCCAAAGGCGTTCTTCCGCAACCTGCCAACAAACTGGATAACAACATGGATGAGATCTACGACAATGAGATACTCATAGATGTAAAAACCCTGAATATCGACTCGGCAAGTTTTACCCAGATCGAAGAACAGGCCGGAGGCGACAAAGCCAAGATTGCCGAGATCATGTTGGGAATTGTTGCAAAACAGGGAAAACACCGCAATCCGGTTACCGGATCCGGAGGTATGTTGTTGGGAGTTGTGGAAAAGATCGGAGATGCCCTGGAGGGCAATATTGATCTGAAAGTGGGAGACAAGATCGCCACTTTGGTATCCCTTTCCCTGACCCCCCTGCGCATTGACAAGATCAAAGACATCAGGCCCGATATAGATCAGGTGGACATTGACGGAAAAGCAATCCTGTTTGAAAGCGGCATCTATGCCAAGATCCCCGATGATATGCCCGAAACACTTGCCTTATCGGCCCTGGACGTTGCCGGTGCTCCTGCACAAACCGCCAAACTGGTAAAACCAGGAGATACCGTACTGATCATAGGAGCCGGAGGAAAATCCGGAATGCTTTGCAGTTACGAAGCCAGGAAGAGAGCCGGTGTAACAGGCAAAGTGATAGGTCTTTGCCACAGCGAACGTTCCACAAAACGACTGGAAGCACTGGGATTCTGTGACCATGTATTCTCTGCCGATGCGACCCAGCCCGTTGCCGTCCTGGAAAAGATCGAAGAACTGACCAACGGTCAGTTGTGTGATGTAACCATCAACAACGTGAATATTACCGATACCGAAATGACGTCCATTCTCTGTACAAAGGATACCGGAATTGTGTATTTCTTCTCCATGGCCACCAGCTTTACGAAAGCAGCCCTGGGAGCCGAAGGTGTGGGTTCCGATGTTACCATGATAGTAGGGAACGGTTACACAAAAGGTCATGCAGAGATCACGTTGCAATTGCTAAGAGAAAGTGATAAGCTCCGTAAAATATTTACCGAGTTGTATGCATCATAATGAACAATTAATATGAAAGAAACAAGAAGAAAGCAATTGTTTCCCAACGTAACGGACCCGGAGTGGGACGACTGGAAATGGCAGGTCCGCAATCGCATTGTAGATCTGGAGCAACTAAGAAAATACATAACCCTTACTCCCGGGGAAGAAGAGGCCATACACCAATCGCTCAAATTGCTCCGTATGGCCATAACGCCTTACTACCTGAGCCTTATAGATCCTGACAATCCAAATTGCCCGGTTCGCAAACAGGCCATTCCCACAAAAAAGGAAATGTACCGTTCTCCGGCAGACTTGCTGGATCCGTTGCACGAAGACGAGGATTCTCCCGTTCCCGGCCTTACACACAGGTATCCGGACAGGGTGCTTTTCCTGGTAACCGATCAATGTTCCATGTATTGCCGTCATTGTACCCGGCGACGCTTTGCCGGCCAGAAAGACCACGAAGCATCCAGTGACAGGATACAGCAGGCGATTGATTATATAGCACGTACACCGCAGGTCAGGGATGTACTCCTTTCCGGAGGTGACCCGCTGACCATGAGCGATGCCCGTCTGGAATCCATTATATCACGTCTTCGGGAGATCCCTCACGTAGAGATCATCCGTATAGGTACACGTACACCGGTAGTATGCCCACAGCGTATCACGCCGGAGCTTCTGGAAATGCTTCGTAAGTACCATCCCATATGGATCAATACCCATTTCAACCACCCCAACGAGATTACCCCGACTTCCAAAGCCGCCTGCGAAAGGATGGCCGATGCAGGGTTCCCGCTGGGCAATCAGACGGTATTGCTGCGGGGTGTAAACGATTGTGTTCACACCATGAAAGAACTGGTCCACAAACTGGTTATGATCCGTGTACGTCCCTATTACATTTACCAGTGCGATCTGTCAATGGGTCTGGAACATTTCAGAACGCCCATTTCCAAAGGGATAGAGATCATTGAAGGATTGAGGGGACATACGTCGGGTTATGCCGTTCCTACTTTTGTGGTGGATGCCCCGGGCGGCGGCGGAAAGATCCCCGTGATGCCTACTTACGTGATAAGTCAGGCACCCGGAAGGATGGTTTTGCGTAATTATGAGGGAGTGATCACTACCTATACGGAACCAATGGATTACAAGAACGATTGTGCATGCGAAAAATGCAAAGACAACGTTCCGTTGGAAGGAGTTTCCGGGATCCTGCAGGGACAGCAATTGTCACTTGAACCTTCCTATTTGCAAAGAAAAGAACGCAACCATAAGAAGTAAGCAGCTGAATGCCTTTTACAGACCAGATCATCCGTTACGGCAGTCTCTCGGTTGTCGGATTGGGTAAAAACACCGGAAAGACCGAATGTCTGAGGTATGTACTGGACAAGCTGCATCAAAGGCAAAAAGTCGTAGCCGTTACTTCTATAGGTATTGACGGGGAAGGGGTGGACCGGGTAACGGCCACCCCCAAACCTTTCATATTCCTTGAAAAAGGAATGTATTTTACCACGGTAGCTTCTTATTACAAGACAAAACGTTTCAGGGCCGAAATATGCGAAGTGCTTCCTTATGAAACCGTTTTGGGGAAATTGGTTACGGCACGTGCTCTGGAAAAAGGAAAAATGATCCTTGCCGGGCCCTCGGATACGATATTATTGCAAAACTGGGTGCGTGAAATGCCTCAAAATTTCCCCGTAGACATATGCCTGGTGGACGGAGCTATATCCCGGTTAAGTCCTGCTTCTCCGGCTGTAACGGAATCCATGATACTGGCTGTGGGGGCTGCATACTCCTTAAATATGCGCACACTGGCCGAAAGGACACGCTTCATTTTTGATACCGTGCACCTTCCACTGGCCGGCGGATCCCTCAGAAATAAGCTTGAAAGTATTACCCGGGGTATACGCGGGATCACCGACAACGGAGAAATAACGGATCCGGGAGTGGAATCGGCATTGCTTCCGGCACAGGTCAGGGAAGTACTCGGCAAGTGCCAAAACAGGATATACGTTCCGGGAGCAGTAAGCAACGCATTGCTGAAAACCCTGGGAGAGGGAAAAGAAGTGGGAAAAACCGAGCTTTACATAAGGGATTTTTCACGTATTTTTGCCGAGCCGCGTGTTTTTTACTCATTCCTGCGCAAAGGAGGCCGCATTATCCAATTGTTCAGTACCCGTTTTTTGGCTGTTTGTGTAAACCCGGTCTCGCCACAGGGATACCGGCTGAATTCTGAAGAACTGGTGGACAGTATTCAAAAGGAAGTGGATATCCCCGTATACGACATTAAAAAAATGGAAGGATGAATTTTGCAAGGTTTTCCGAAAGAATTGATGGCCTGAAATACCTGGCCGGAAAAATGGAACTTACCGGTTCCCGGGTACGCCGTTATTTGATGCAGATGCCATTTTCTACGGACCGGGATCTGCTGGAAAGTCATTTTGACATACTGCAGAAAGCTTGTGAAATTCTTTCAGACCAGAAAGCAAAGCCCTTTATGATGCAGCTTCAGCATCTCTTTTCACGGGTACATGATATCCGGGGAACGCTGGCAGCATTGAAAGAAAAACGTACCCTGGACGAAGTGGAACTCTTTGAAATAAAGTCTTTTGCTGCCCTTTGTGCCGATGCCGGAAAATTATGCGAACAGGCCGGCTTTCCTTACGAAAAGTTATATCCTTTACAGGAAGCCTTTAACATTCTGGATCCGGACAAAACGGGGACGGTCTCTTTTTATATTTACGATTCTTACAACAAAGCGCTCTCCAATGCCCGCCGGCAGGTTGCGGCAACCGATCCCGGCAGGGATCCCGGCAAATGGGATCAGCTTCAGAATACTATTCAGAAAGAGGAACTTGCTGTCAGGGAAAAACTGTCTCTGGAACTGTCTGTGCTGTACCCGGTGTTGCAGGAAAATTTTGACAAACTCGCAAGAATAGAAATTTGGTTTGCCAAAGCAAAACTGGCTCATACATACAACATGGTAAGACCTGCAACGGTTCCCGGTGATCAGCCCGGCGTGTTGTCGGTTGAAGGGATGATAAATCCGGCAATAGCCGAGAACCTGGAAAACGCCGGAGGGAAGTTCCAGCCGGTATCGGTCACATTGTATCCGGAGCCCTGCTTGCTTACCGGGGCCAACATGAGCGGTAAAACCGTGGTTTTAAAAACCCTGGCCCTGATTCAGGCCCTTACCCAGTTTTCTTTCTTTGTTCCCGCGCAAAGGGCGTCTATTCCACTTGTAAAGGACGTTTTTCTTGTCATAGGCGACAAACAGGACCAATACAGGGGGTTGTCATCATTTGCGGCAGAAATGCTGGATTTGGACCGGATATTGGCCAATATGGCCGCGGGGACAAAAATGCTTGTTTTGGCCGATGAACCGGCCAGAACGACCAATCCCCAAGAAGGGGCGGCTATTTTGTGTGCCCTGGTGGAATACCTGGAAAAATACTGTGTAATGTCACTGATCAGTACACATTACGGGGACCTGGGCCTTTCCTGCCGGAAATTAAGGGTAACCGGGTTTGAAGGAGCCCAGGTGAAAGGACGTCTTGATCCGCTCCGGATGAACAGTTATATGAATTACAGTTTGATAGAAGATAAAGGAGGATCCGTTCCCCTGGAAGCACTCAACATTGCCCGCCTTCTGGGAGTGGACGGATCGTTTATAGACACGGCAAAGAAGTATTTGAAATGAGAGAATCTAAATTAGGACTTGATTTTAAAAAAGTGGAAGAGGCCCGGAAAACAGCCGGGGAAATTGCTGACCAGGTCCAGCGTTTTGTGGAAAATTATACCACGGTCAGCGTGGAAAGAACATTGTGCCGGCTCCTGGGTATAGACGGCGTGGACAGGGAAGACATCCCGCTGCCCAACCTGGTGGTGGATGCCTTAAAGGAAAGGGGGATGCTTTCGGACGGTGTATTGCATTTCATGGGAAATGCCATTTTGGATACAGGATTGACACCCCGGCAGATATCCATGGACATTTCTGCCGGAAAGTTTGACTTTTCGCGATTGACTGCACATACAGCCAAAGAGACTGACCGTATTCTCGAACCTTATATTCGGGAAAGCGTTTCACGCATAAGGGATCAAAGACGTTCCAGGGAAGTCCGTATAGAAAAACTGGGAGAAGGTCCCCGTCCGTATTTGTACGTTATAGTAGCCACCGGAAACATATATGAGGATGCCATCCAGGCGCAGGCGGCAGCCCGTCAGGGAGCCGACATTATAGCGGTTATCAGGACTACCGGACAGTCTTTGCTGGACTATGTGCCATACGGGGCTACCACAGAAGGCTTTGGGGGAACCTATGCCACACAGGAGAACTTCAGGATCATGCGTAAAGCTTTGGACGAAGTGGGGGATGAAATCGGAAGGCATATCCGCTTGTGCAATTACTGCTCGGGACTCTGCATGCCTGAAATTGCCGTTATGGGAGCCTTTGAGGGCATGGATGTCATGCTGAACGATGCCCTGTACGGGATCCTGTTCAGGGATATCAATATGCAGCGGACGCTTATAGACCAGTATTTTTCCAGGATCATAAACGGATTTGCCGGTGTGATCATCAACACCGGTGAAGACAATTACCTGACTACGGCAGATGCTTTTGAGGAAGCACATACGGTCCTGGCCTCGGATTTTATAAATGAACAACTGGCACTGATAGCAGGGCTTCCTGAAGAACAGATGGGCCTTGGACATGCCTTTGAAATGGACCCGGAACTGGAAAACGCCTTTCTCTTTGAACTGGCACAGGCACAAATGTTGCGTGAAATCTTCCCGAAAGCGCCCCTTAAGTACATGCCACCCACAAAATTCATGACAGGCAATATTTTCAGAGGTCATATACAAGATGCCCTGTTCAACATTGCCGGAATATGGACGGAACAGGGGATCCAGCTTTTGGGAATGCCCACAGAGGCCATTCACACACCGTTTATGAGCGACAGGTACCTGTCTATAGAAAATGCGCGTTATATTTTCACCAGTTTCAGAAATATTGGCGACGAAGTGGAATTTAAAAAGGACGGTATTATTCGCAGAAGAGCCGCCAGGGTGTTGGAAGATGCCTGTAATCTGTTGGAAAAGATGAGAGAAGAAGGTCTTTTCACCGCCCTGGAAAAAGGCTATTTTGCCAATGTTCGCAGACCTAAGGAAGGGGGTAAGGGTCTGGACGGGGTTACCCGGAAATCCGCTGTATATTTTAACCCCTATATTGAATTGCTAAAAGGAAAGAAATAATTATGGGTGGAGGATTGTATTCAACAGAAATTCAGGATTTTGACAAAACACTGGATCTGGAAAAAGTAAAACCTTACGGGGATACCATAAACGACGGTAAAGTACAGCTAAGCTTCACCTTGCCCGTACCGGCAGGTCCCGAGGCCATAGAAGCCGCCAAACAGTTATTACGGAGTATGGGTATGGAAAATCCGCAAGTGGTTTTCTCCAGGGAACTGAACCCGGGATTTACGTTTTTCAATTGTTACGGCAACCTGCAGCATACAGTGAACTATAGAGGGATCCAGGTTCCCAAAGTGGAAAGTACGGTCATGGATATGCACCACGTAGATGAATACATAAGGGAACACATAGGGCGTAAACTGGTCTTGGTGGGTGCCAGTACCGGTACTGATGCGCATACCGTTGGTATAGATGCCATTATGAACATGAAAGGCTATGCAGGACATTACGGTCTGGAACGCTACGAAATGATAGAAGCCTGGAACCTGGGTTCCCAGGTAACTAACGAAGAACTCATTGCCAAAGCCCTTGAGCTGAAAGCCGATGCGATCCTGGTATCGCAAACCGTAACGCAAAAAGACATCCATGTGAAGAATTGTACCGAATTCATAGAAATGTCCGAGGCCGAAGGCATCAGGGAACGCATGATTCTGGTATGCGGGGGACCGCGCATCTCTCATGAATTGGCAAGAGAAATAGGATTTGACGCCGGATTCGGCGTCAATACGTATGCAGATGACGTTGCCTCATTCGTAGCGCAGGAATATGTAAAAAGAAACAATAAATAATTATAAATCATTTAAGTAATAAACCATGGACAAGAATCAGATCAGGGAAACCATTGCCCGTCGTGCGGCAAAAGAATTAAAAGACGGAGACGTTGTTAACCTGGGAATAGGACTGCCGACACAGGTACTCAAATACCTGCCTGCAGATGTGAAAGTAATCATGCAATCCGAGAACGGTTGCCTGGGAATGGGAAATCCGCCCGCACCCGGTCAGGAAGATCCGGATCTGATTGATGCCGGCGGTGGCCCCATAACCTTGAAAGAAGGAGCTTCCTGTTTTGATTCGTCCATTTCTTTTTCCATTATACGTGGCGGACATGTAGACGTGACTATCCTGGGCTCGTTGCAGGTGGATGAAAAAGGGAACATTGCCAACTGGTGTATACCGGGCAAAAAAACACCCGGAATGGGAGGGGCCATGGACCTGGTCACAGGGGCCAAAAAAGTGTTGGTCACCATGGAGCATACCGCCAAGGGGAATCATAAGATATTGAAAAAATGCACATTACCTCTGACTGCCGCAAGTCAGGTAGACCGTATCATTACCGAAATGGGTGTTATGGATGTTACTCCTAAAGGTTTGGTGTTGCAGGAGATCAATCCTGAATTCACGCTCGAACAGGTACAGGAAGCCACGGGTTGTAAACTCTTAGTGGCAGACGATCTTAAAAAAATGTAATTAATATAAAATCAATTTATTATGGAAAAAGTGTATATCATTGCAGCCAAACGTACAGCTATCGGTAAAATGTTGGGGTCCTTAACCGGTGTGAGCCCGGCAGATATGGCGACCGTTGTGATCAGGAACATTCTGGAAGAAACCCGGCTGGATCCTTCCCTGATAGACGAGGTTGTTGTAGGGAACATCCTTATGGCAGGTCAAAAACAGGGTATTGCCCGTCAGGCTTCAATAAATGCAGGAATTCCGGATTTTGTTCCTGCTTACGGGGTCAACATGATCTGCGGGAGCGGTATGAAATCCATAATAAACGGATATGAATCCATCCTGTGCGGTCACGCCCGCATCATTCTGGCAGGCGGCGTGGAAAACATGTCATCGGCCGGTTTTGTTTTACAGGGAGTCAGGGAAGGTATAAAAATGGGCGATTTTAAAGCCGTAGACCATATGGTTAGCGACGGACTGACAGATGCCTTCGGAAATTACCACATGGGGATCACAGCCGAGAATATTGCCGAAAAATACAATATCACCCGCGAACAACAGGACGCATTTGCCTTTGCCTCCCAGCAGAAAGCCATTTGTGCCATAGACGGGGGAAAATTCAAAGACGAGATAGTCCCCGTTACGATCAGACGCAAGAAAGAATCCGTGGAATTCAATACGGACGAATATCCCAACAGGAATACCACTTTGGAAAAAATGGCAACACTGCGTCCCGCTTTCAAAAAAGACGGAACGGTAACGGCCGGAAATTCTTCGGGAATCAATGACGGAGCTTCCTTTGTATTGCTGGCTTCCGAACAGGCCGTTAAAGAATTGGGACTAAAACCCATGGCAGAGATAGTAGCTGCGGGACAGGCCGGAGTAGATCCCGCCTTTATGGGAATGGGCCCGGTTCCCGCCGTGGACAAAGCCCTCAAACGTGCCGGGATGACCCTAAGCCAAATGGATCTTGTTGAACTTAACGAAGCATTTGCCGCACAGTCCCTGGGGGTTATGCACGAACTGCAGCAACAACAGGGCGTGGACCGTGAATGGTTTGATACACATTGCAACGTGAATGGCGGAGCCATTGCCCTGGGGCACCCTATAGGTGCTTCCGGCAACCGTATCACAGTTACCCTTCTTTATGAAATGAAGAAAAGGGGTGCCGGGTACGGACTGGCATCATTGTGCATAGGAGGTGGAATGGGTACAGCCCTGATCCTCAGAAACCTGCAATAATTCGGAATGTAGCAGGGGTTCTTATTCAAAAAAAAATACATATTTTTAACAGGATTTAAAAAAAACTGGTTATGAAAACTCATTATCTGGAGTACATCCACAACAGTATCATTAAGGCTTGGGATGCGCCCGCACTTACCAACTATAAAAAGAATTCCTATACGTATGGAGAAATGGCGCAAAAAATTGCCCGGTACCATATCTTGTTTGAGAAAATGGGATTGAAAAAAGGGGACAAAGTGGCTCTTTGCGGTCCTAACAGCGCTGAATGGGGCATTGCTTTCATGGCTGCTTCCTCATACGAGGCTGTGACTGTGCCGTTGCTGAATGATTTTCTTCCCGAAAGTGTTATGACATTGACCGATCATTCGGAATCACGGATCTTTTTTGTAAGCCGGGAGATATGGGACAAAACGGACATAGCCCGTATGCCCCTTCTGGAGCTTGTCATTATATTGGAGGACTGGCAGGTTGCGTATGCTAAAGATCCTGAAATCAAGGAGGTGGACGATAACATGGATGCCTTGTTTCACGAAAAATATCCCAACGGGTTTGGTCCCGGTGATGTCAATTACCCGACCGATAATTTTGACAACCTGGCCATGATCAATTACACATCAGGAACAACCAGTGCCCCTAAGGGAGTTATGCTGACCTACCGGAACATCAGCTCAAACATTCAGTTTGGACTGAGTGAACTTCCCAACGGTCCGGGTGACAATATCGTCTCCATGCTGCCCATGGCCCATATGTACGGAATGGCCTTTGAATACCTTTACCAGCTGGCAGGAGGCACACAGGTCTTTTTCCTCGGCAAGGTCCCTTCTCCCAAAGTGCTTCTGGACGCCCTTGCCACCGTGCAGCCTTATATGCTGATCACCGTGCCTCTGGTAATTGAAAAGATATTCAAGAGTTCGGTGTTTCCCACCATCCGCAAACCCATTGTCAAATCCATCATGAAGCTGCCAGGGCTGGCTTCCGTGATACATAAGCAGATACGGAAAAAATTACTGCATGCGTTCGGAGGAAAGATCAGGAGCATAGTGATTGGCGGAGCTGCCATTAATCAGGAAGTGGAAGATCTTATGAAGATCATCAAATTGCCTTATACGGTAGGGTATGGGATGACCGAATGTGCCCCGTTGTTGTCCTACGAGGATAGCCAAAAATTCGTGAAGGGATCCTGCGGGAAACCCGTACACAGAATGTCCCTGCGGGTCGATTCCGATGATCCTCACACGATCGTGGGAGAATTGCAGGCCCGCGGTGATAACGTGATGATAGGGTATTATAAGAATCCCGAGGCGACTGCAGCCTCTTTTACCAAAGACGGATGGCTCCGTACAGGGGACCTGGGGCTTATTGACAAGGATAACAACATATTCATCAAAGGCCGCAGCAAGAACCTGATCATTGGGGCAAACGGACAGAATATTTATCCCGAGGAAATTGAAGACAAATTGAACAACCAGCCGTATGTAGTAGAATCGATCGTGGTGGAACGGGATAAAAAACTGGTGGCACTGGTATTTCCCGATTACGACCGGGTTTCCCAGGAATCGCTGGATTCCATGAACCTGGCCCAGCTGATGGAAGAAAACCGCATGCGTTTGAATATGCTGCTGCCGGTCTTCAGCCGGATCCACAAAATTGAACTGCAGCCGGAAGCTTTTGAAAAGACACCCAAGCGTAGTATCAAACGTTTCCTCTATAAGTAGCAGACTGTCTCATGGAGAAAACGCATCCGCAATAATGCTGACGGTATAATTCGTGTTTTTTTGAAATTTCAACGGAACGGCCAAAACCGTTCCGTTTTTTAAAATCGGAAGGCAGGTATGTCAGTCCATCGTATTTATGTGCCAGTTCTTCACCTATACGGTTAATCAATATTGCATTTTTGTGAGGACTCAGGGTCAGGGTGGTGCAAAAATAGGTGAATCCGTTTTCCTGTGCGTAACGAGCCGTTTCTTCCAATCTCAGGCGAAAGCATCTCTCACACCGGCGTCCTCCTTCAGGTTCGTCTTCAAGACCTTTTACGGTTTTCAGAAAAACATCGGGATGAAAGTCTCCTTCCACAAACAGTACTTCAGTCCCGAAAACTTCCCGGGTGTATCTTTTTGATTCATCCCTGCGCAGAATGTATTCAGGTTGGGGAGCGATGTTGGGATTGTAGAAAAAGACAGTTACATCGTATTCCGGGTACAAACGTTCCAGGGCCGTTGTAGAACAAGGTCCGCAACAGACGTGAAGAAGTAATTTTTTACGGTCGTTTTGCATAGATATATTGTACAAATATAAAGGTTTTCAATGAATTTAATTACTTTTGTATACCCCAATAAACCCGTATATGAAATCACCAATAACTAAAGGTATTTTGATTGTTTTGGCCATGGCTCTGGTGCTCACTTCCTGTCAGTCAAAGAAAGGAAATTACCAGTCTGTCGCAGGTGAAGTAAAAGTTGAGGTAATTACACTAACCGAATCCATGACCTCTAGTGAAAGGGAATACATTGGTGTGGTGGAAGAATCCAACAGCGTTATGCTTAGTTTTCCTGCCCCCGGAAAGATCAAAAAAGTATACGTACATGAAGGTCAGGCCGTACACGAAGGGCAGCTTCTGGCTGAAACCGATCCCGCTACACTGGAAAATATGTATGCCACAACCGCAGCTACCCTGCATCAGGCAGAAGACGCTTACCAAAGGATGCAACAACTCTATGAATCGAACAGCCTTCCTGAAATACAATTCATTGAAATACAGACCAAGCTGGAACAGGCCCGTGCCTCGGAAAGGATTGCCGCCAGATCTCTTGCCGAGACAAAGCTTCATGCGCCCCAGCGGGGTGTGGTAGGGGAACGGATGATGGAGCCGGGCATGAACGTTTTGCCTGACCAACCGGTGCTGACCTTGCTAAATACGCACAAACCGCTTGTAAAAGTCGCAATTCCCGAAAAAGAAATATTTGATACCCGCACCGGTCAGACGGCGCGGATTAGTGTAGGAGCCCTTCGCAATGCACAAACAACCGGAAAGATTGTGGAAAAGGGAGTCCGTGCACATCCCCTGTCGCACAGTTACGACGTGAAGATCGCCCCTGACGGGGATCTTACCGGCCTGTTGCCCGGGATGGTATGTAAGGTCTTTATCAGTAACCTTAAAGGAGAAAACAGCCTGGTACTGCCGGTAAATGCCGTAATGCCTATGGAATTCGGAAAAGGACATTTTGTATGGGCAGTCGATCAGGATAATAAAGTGGAGAGAAGAAGTGTTGAAGTAGGAGAGATCGTACCCCGTGGCGTAACCATCCTGAAGGGCGTTGTCCCCGGGGATCGCATAGTGGTTTCAGGCTTTGACAGGATAAGTGATAATATTAAGGTAACCGTGGTAAATGAGTAACAAAAGAAAAGGCGTTGTCGAATGGACAATGCACAATCACAAGATCGTTCTTTTGCTGGTTGCTTTTTTTGTGGGACTGGGTATATACGCCCTGCCCAACATGCCTAAAAAGGAATACCCGGACTTTACCATACGCAATGCACTGGTTCTGGGAATCTATCCCGGAGCTTCATCGGAACAGGTAGAAGAAGAGCTGACCGTTCCTCTTGAAAGGCACCTGTTAAGTTATAAGGAAGTCGACCGGGAAAATACGTATTCGCTGACCCGGGACGGTATGGTCTATTTTGTGATGGACCTCACCGATTCTGAAAAGAATCCCCGTGATTTTTATGCCAACCTGCGACTGAACCTGGAAGACTTCAGGGTACAGCTTCCTCCTGGCGTGTTACCCTTGATGGTCGTTAGTGAATTCGGAGAAACCTCGGCCATTCTGATCACCCTGGAAAGCGATTCCAAAACTTACACCCAGCTGGGGAAGATCATGGACCGCCTGGAAGGACGTTTACGCACGTTGCCCATTGTGGCCAATCTTAAGCGTTACGGTCAACAGGAGGAACAGATCAGTATTTACCTGGACAAGGAAAAACTGGCCGCTTATTCCCTGAATACGCAACAGATCATGATCCAGCTCTTTGCCGGAGGGCTGATCACTTCATCGGGCAATATTACATCCATGGGGGATGTGATCCCCATACACCTGAACAACGCCTTTACCAGTGAACAGGAGATCATGGAGCAACCCGTCTACTTTGACGGATCCGGGAATGTGCTGCGTGTTAAGGATATAGGGCAAATCGTCAGGGAATATCCGGAACCCCTCAGTTACATAACAAATAACGGTAAAAAGTGCCTCCTTTTGTCCATGGAAATGAGCAAAGGGTTTAACATGGTCGAACTCGGAAAACAGGTTGACCTTATCCTGAAAGATTTTGAAGCGGAACTCCCGCAGGATGTAAGTGTGTTCCGGATCGCAGATCAGCCAAAAGTAGTAGAGGATTCGGTGTATTCGTTTCTCAAGGAAATGCTGACGGCCATACTGGCGGTCATTGCCGTGATGATAGTGATGTTGCCCCTAAGGGTGGCTTCTGTTGCCGCAACAGCCATACCAATAACCATTTTCATTTCCATCGGCATCATGTATGTCATAGGTTTTGAAATCAATACCGTGACACTGGCTTCTCTCCTGGTCGTTTTAGGTATGGTGGTGGATGACAGCATTGTAGTAATTGACAATTACATGACATTCCTGGATCAAGGCATGAGTCGGTGGAAAGCTTCCATCAAAGCTGCCAGTTCCTATTTCCGTTCCGTTTTTTCAGCTACACTGGCCATAAGTGTTACTTTTTTCCCGTTCTATTTCACATTTCCGGAAAATTTCGTGGAATTCATCTTTATGGCGCCCTGGGCCATATCCATTTCCCTGATGGTCTCTTTGGGTATAGCTATGCTTTATATTCCTTATTTTCAATATTTTACTATTAGAAAAGGATTGAAACATGTTGTGGAGAAACAGCGACAAAAAAGCAAAAGAGGAATATCCATACTGGAACTGTTCGGGGTTTTCTACGAAAAAACGTTACGTAAGGCATTTTCCCACCCCGTGTGGGTCATTGTAGTCATTGTACTGTTTCTTGTCTTGCCGTATTTTGTATACCTGCAATTGCCAAAACGCCTCATGCCTATGGCAGACAGAACCCAGTTTGTGGTAGAGATCTATCTGCCTTTCGGATCTGCACTTGAAGAAACTGAAAAGGTATCGGATTCTCTGCGCATTATGATCCAACGGGATGAACGTGTATTGGCCGTTACTTCTTTTTTAGGTACCAGTGCGCCCAGGTTTCAGGCATCGTACACACCGCAGATACCGGGATCTCATTTTGGGCAATTCATAGTCAACACCCCGTCATCCAAAGTAACCGAACAACTGGTCGCTGAGTATCAAAAGAAATACATACACTATTTTCCGGGAACGTACGTTCGGGTAAAACAACTGGATTACTCCATACTTGCAGCCAACGAGGTGGAAGTGCGTTTGATAGGGGAAGACAAACAGGCATTGATGCACCTGGGAGATTCCCTGGCAACAGAATTGAGGAAGTTACCGCATATTGCCAGTGTACGTTCCGATTTTGGAGGAATGCAATACGGTGTTAACGTACAGGTAGATGCAACCAAAGCCGCACGGGTGGGGATCAATCCCGGATACCTTTCACTGAATCTGGCATCCAGGTTTTCCGGTGTTCCGGTCACTTCTGTGCTGACTGACGGCAAAACCATTCCGGTAGTTATCCGAACCCATGAAAACGAACAATCTCCGGATATTGCAAGTCTGGGGGATGAATACGTACAGGGGATGATCCCCGGGGTAAGTGTACCCCTCAGACAGATCGCCGACCTGGAGCCTGAATGGAACATCTCACAGATTGCACGAAGAAACGGGTATCCTACGCTGACACTCATGATGGACCTGGATTACGGCAAAATATCTACCGATGTCTTTGATCAGGTGAAGGAAGTTATGGAGAACACTACCATACCGGAAGGTGTCCGTTATCAGTACGGTGGCACCTACCATGCTGACAAGTCCATGATGCCGGGTATCCTTCAGGGAGTCGGCATAGCTGTTTTTCTCATTTTTTTGATCCTGTTATTCCATTTCAAAAAGGTGTCTTTGGCAATTCTGGTAATGGGATCCACCACATTAAGCATTTTAGGCGCCTTTGTCGGCACCTGGATCCTTGGCCTGCCAGTGAGCCTGACCACATTCCTGGGTCTGGTGACACTGATAGGACTGGTGGTCCGGAACGGGATCATTATGTTCGATTATGCCGAGTTGTTGCGTTCAGAAGGATCTTCCGTGAAAGAAGCGGCTTTCAGGGCGGGTTGCAGGCGTATTCGACCCATTTTCCAGACATCTTCGTCTACTGCCGTTGCCGTCATTCCCATGCTGATAGTGAACGATTCCCTCTGGGCTCCCATGGCTGCTACCATATGTTTTGGGATCATAACCTCCATGTTCTTCGTTTCTGTTTTCATGCCGGTAATTTACTGGCTGTTATACCGGAATCAGGATAAGGCCCGGTCCATTAGCGAACCTGAAAAACTGACGTTGTAATGAAAAAGATCTTTTATTTGGTATTTGCTTTCGGCCTTCTGGCAGCCGGACCACTGTCTTCGCAACCTTACACATTGCAGGATTGCAGGCAAATGGCTCTGGAAAACAATGCCCGGATACAAGATATGAAACTGGGAGAGCAGATATCACTCCAAATGAAGAAACAGGCACTGACCTATTTTTTCCCAAACGTATCCGCATTTGGGATGGGATTTCAGGCAAGCAACCCCATGATGTCGATCGAAATGGGAATGCTGGGAAGCATGGAATTGCTCAAAGACGGTATCCTGGTAAGTGCCACGGCCATCCAACCGGTCTTCATGGGAGGAAAGATCCTGTATTCAACAAAACTGGCCGACCTGGGGATCCGTTCCAGTGAACTTTTTACACAAAGAACCGTGGATGAGGTCCTGGAGAAAACCGAAGAATATTACTGGCTTCTTTATTCCTTATCGGAGAAACGAAAAACCGTATCTCTAATGAAAAACGTTCTGGACTCGGTGGAAAAGGATGTGCAACAGGCCTACAATGCGGGGATTCTGGGAAGGAATGAAGTGCTCAAGGTTAAATTGCAAAAGAATACCCTCACGACCAAAAATGTAGAATTGGAAAACGGGATCTATCTGGCGACGATGGCACTGGCACGCGAGATCGGGTTGTCTGTAGATTCCCTGGACAATTTTAAAATTTCGGCTCCCAAAGGTCTTGTATATGCCGATCCCATGGAATTTTACGTGGAACCGGCTTCTGTCATTGATCAACGTACCGAATACCGTTTGCTGGACATGGGGGTGCGTGCCGCCGAATTGCAAAAAAAGATTGAAAGGGCGGGATATTTGCCTAAGGTTGGTGTAGGCGCTATGTACTATTACGAAAACCTCCTGGACAAAGACAACTGGAACGGAGCCGTTATGGCTGCTGTCCAGGTTCCTATATCTGACTGGGCCCGGGGATCCTTTGCGATCAGGCAAAAGAAGCTGGAAGCAGACAGGGCCCGTATACAGAAAGAAGACGGACGGCAGCAGCTACTTATGCAAATACGTCAGGCATGGGGATCATTCATAGAGTCTTACCAAAAACTGCTTTTAGCGGAACTGGCCGTTGAAGAATCGGAAGAAAATGCCAGACTGAATGAAGATTATTTCAAGGCAGGTACGGTCAGTCTGACCGAATTACTGGCTGCCAGGGGATTCCTCCAGGAAAATTATGACAAGAAGACCGATGCCGTAAAAGATTACCAAATGGCCAAAAGCCGTTACCTCATGGTAACCGGACGCTGAGAACCTTCCTTATTTTACCACAAAATCAGTAGAAACCTTGATAGGTGTTCCCTTGCGATCTATTCCTTCTATTACTACACAAAATGTACCTCTTGTTTCGGAAGTGATTGTTTTCAGGGTGATTGACTCTTTAGCGTCCACTTCTACAATTGGCTCCCAGTATAGTGTGTGACGTAAATCGGGAAGCCGGCTATTGGCAGGTATCACAGCTAGGGAACGGGGGTTTTGGACTCCCTGAAAATCCTGAATACGCATGGATTCCTCAAGTTCCAAGTCAGGAAATTCTCCCTTGTAAGTTCTAAAAAAAAGAATGCCGTTGTAATAGATGGGGCCAAACGCGTATTTATCTGTATAGATGATAATTTCCCGAACCAGATTGGGATCGTAGGCATAGATCGTTTCATGGTCGCTTACCGGTATACCGTCCACTAGTACCAGGGGTGGGGTGGGTTCATCAACATAATAGGCTACTCCCTGAGCATCTCTCAGACGGACTTGTAGCCACCTGGTTCCATCGATAGTACGGAAACGGGCTTCCCTGATAAATTCTATCATAACTTCGCCCATGGTAGGGAAACGTGTGTATTCATCAAGTTTATATACAATACCCGTGTTTTCGAAAAGCAAATTGGCTTCTGGCTTATGTTCTATAATCAGGGTATCTAGTCTGAAAGCTTGTGCTATTTGAACACCCATGTTTCTTTCAACTAAAACGTCCTTTTGTTTCTTGTCTAAGATCAGCTCAGGTATATAACTGACCCGGGGATTCATATAGACAGAATCCAGTACAAGATGAAATTTTTTCTGTTCAAATGAAGGAACGTAACTTACCAGGGTCCCGTCACCGTACAGATTGGATGTAAAAAATCTAACATTCCCGTTTTCCCGAATTTCACCTGAGTAATACTGGATCTCACTTCCTGCTATGGAAATATACGAACCGTAAGCACCCACCTCTGATATTGGTTCATTGTTTTCATCCACAATGTGTCCCCTAATTATTTCGCCCGAATAATCCACCCTCCATAAAGGGAAAGGAGACAGTTCTTCTTTTAGCGTACTGTCAACATAATCAATAATTGAACGATTTCGGAAATAATTCAAATCGTCTTTACGGTATACAGAAACGCTCAGGGATACCTGAGTGGGTATTTCATTCTGAAGCATAATGGTAACTTCCTCACCAGGGTTGTATATTTTCCTGTCTGTCAAAAGTATAAAACCTTTCGAGTTTTCTCCTGTATTTTCCTTAAGGTCATCTGTTCCGGCTTCTTGTTCAGTTACCGTTTTTACATTGTCGGAACGTAACGACGTAAGAGGATTGTAAATCGTTACAAATCTGGAAAAAAAATTCATATCGCTTTCCGAACACATGTAACGGGTATAGGCACTCAAACGATATATGCCTGTGGGTATAGACAGCGGCAGACTGATCATTCCACTTCCCCGTCCATTGGTAAGGGCAATCTTTGCCTGAGAGACAGTTCCAGACAGGTTCTGGATCTCCAAATAAGCTACGGCGCTAATTGGAGAGGGGATGCCTGATGCAGCATCATAACAGAATGCGGAGACCCACAGTTGTTCGCCGGCTAGATAACATTCTTTATCTGTACTGACATAAAGACGTTCATAAAGCATATCTGACTGTGCAGTCAGAACAGAGACAGGCAGGAATAATATAAATGTAATAAGGATCCGTTTCATAATTATCTTTTTCAAAACCTGGGCCATTCAACAGGCCAGAAAAATGGAACCTCAGGTTGACCTCCTTTACTGCGACAATCAATACATCTTGTTAGATTCCAATAACTTACGTTTGCCATAGGGTCTATCATATAAGGAGAATAACCTTCTTGAATGAGTGACAACATGGTCGAAACCTTGGCATCCAAAGGCACCAAAGTGTCCTGAGGCATAGCTTCTCGGGGATATCCGGGAAGTCCGACACAATCAATAAGCAGTCTTTTTCTCACTGAATTGCACACAGTGACAAATCCAATGGCCCGTACTGACTGGTCTGTTACACAACGAATATTCCCACTTATCTCATTGGGCTGGGGAGAAAAGAGATTCCCAATATCATAGGAATTTTTTCTCATATTTTCCATGTATTTGTACGCCTCGCTATCCAATACTGTCTGAACAACTTCTATGGTATAATGTTGTGTGATCCTGATATCACGAAAATTGATGGAATGGAGCTCATAATCTGTTATTCTGTCTTCAGAAAGAGATGATGTCTCTAACAGAATGATATCGGAAGATTCCCTGCTGTTCCAGCAGCGATACATCCAAGGTTTGTTATTCTTCGTTTCCTTAACCTCTAATACGTCAAAATAGCAATAGGAAGGCAACTGTGATACGTAATCCCATGTTTCTATGTATTGCCAGTTGTAATACTTTGACAGACCGTTCTGATCGTGAGAACTGACAAAAATTCTGACTTTATCTTCAAGAGTGTCTACTTTGTAATGCAATTCCATGCTACTGCTGTGACTGGACTTTTTAAAGTCTGTTTCATACGTATGTCCGTCCATGGATTCTACAACCAGCTTGTATTCTTCCTGATGGTCCGGATGCAGAGCAGAAAAATCAAACAGGTATTCCCCCTTGGCAGTATTGGTTTCCGGCATGTATTTCCTTCCTTGTTTGTCGGTAACATACACGTTGGCGTTCCTTTCAAATTTTATGGTCTTCTGACCGTACTGATAGGAGCTTATTGGTGCACTACGCGTAATCTGAATGGTGAAAGGACCGGTAAGGGATATATTTCCCTCTACCACAATAATATCATCCAGATTGAGCAATTCTTCCGGTTCATAGGGAACGATACAGGAAACGGTCAAAAGTGCCGGAAATACTATACATAATATTTTGATAAAGTATTTCATGGGCATTAAAATCTGATATTATAAGTAATGTAAGGAATGGGGCAACCAAATATGGAAAGCATGTAAGAATTCACTGTGTTACCTTCAGTACGGAAAAAAACAGAATAAGGGTTTTTTCTTCCCGTAACATTATATACTCCCATAGTTATGGAGCTATGTGTAAGTAAAGTGAGTTTATGGGACGGTTCTATGTTAAAGGATACGTCCATGCGGAAATAATCAGGGATGCGATGGGCGTTCCTGTCTCCGTATAAAAGACGCCATCCCCCTGAATAATAATAAGTTCCTACCGGCATGGTTATGGGCCTTCCGGTACTGTAGTCAAGGTTAACCGATAAGCTGAAACGGTGTGTAAACTTGAAATTGCCCACCAGTTTCAAATCATGGGGCTTGTCGTAAGGTGCAGGATACCAAGCGCCCCTGTTTATCGGATCGCTTATCTTGGGATCATTTTGGCATAATTCAGTACGTGAATAGGTATAAGATAGCCATCCGTTGAGCCTTCCCAGGTTACGTTTGAGCATAACTTCTACGCCATAGGCCCTGCCTTGTGTTTCAATTACGTCAGTCTCAATATGGTGATTCATCAGCAGACGGGCATAGGAAGCATAATCAAGATACCTATCCATATTTTTGTAATATCCTTCCAAAGAAAGTTCTAATGTGTTGTTCATTAGATTCTTGTAAAAACCCAAAGCGGCTTGCCAGCCCTTTTGTGGCCTGATATTGGCATCAGACAGTTTCCAAATATCGGTAGGAGATATGACTGTAGTATTGGAAAGCATGTGTATGTTCTGACGCATACTATTAAACCCTGCCTTTATGGAGAAATCATTCGAAAAGGCATAGCGCATGGAAAGTCTGAATTCAGGCGCGTGGTAGGGGGCTACCATTTTACCTTCTGCCAATGATATGCTGTCGGTTATATTTTCTAATGAGCGAGGTTTTTCCGGGTCATAAAGGTAATAATCTTTTGGGCCCACAGCGGAATAATAACCGTAGCGAATTCCCATTTCTACAGATAGCGAAGGGGTAATGTCCCACGTGTCGCTCAGGTAAACGGCTGTTTCTAAAGCCTGTTCTCTTTGCAGTTTGTCGGGGATAACAAGAGACCTTTCATCAAAGGGTTGATAACTGCCGGGATCCAGAAAATAGTAAAATGCATTTACCCCGTAGTTCAGTTTGTGTTTGTCGTTCAGGCGTGTAGTAAAATCGGCTTTCAGACTTGTCTGCTGTAGAGTAAAAGCCATGTCGTAACCCATGCCTGCATTGGTCGTATCCTGTGTATGGTAATTGTATTTATCATAGGCTCCGGAGAACACCATGTTCGTGTTTTCGGAAAGAATGCTCCGGTAACGAACAGAGGTATTAATATTTTGGTAGCGGTAGGATATGTCAGGGTCAAAAGAAAACTTATCACGAGAAAAATACCCGTTAACAAATAGATGGTTGCTATTATTAAAACGGTGCGATATACCGGCATTGAAATCATAAAAATTGGCTGTTCCGTCGTTGTATCCGCTTTCCTCTGGTATTAGGCGCATGAGCCAGTCCGAATAGGTTGTACGTCCTGCAATAAGCACAGATGTCCTTTCTTTTACAATGGGTCCTTCCAAAGTAAGCTTGGTGGTCAATAAACCTATTCCTGCTGTTCCAGTAAAGCGATTTTTGTTGCCTTCCCTGGCATTAACTTCCAGCACGGAAGATATTCTGCCACCGTAACGTGCCGGAACCGAACTTTTATACAACTCCAGATTGCTGATCACATCGTTATTGAACAGAGAGAAAAACCCGAACAGATGCGATGAATTATAAATGGTCCCCTGGTTATACAGTATAAGGTTCTGATCTGTCGCTCCGCCGCGCACATTGAAGCCTCCGGCTGCTTCTCCCACAGATTTTACACCCGGTAATGTTAAAACAGCTTTTATCACATCGGCTTCTCCAAAAACCGTTGGAATATGACGGATCCGGTCAGCCCTAACTCGTTCCAATCCCAGACGAACATTCCGCACGTTTTCCATTTTTTCTGCAGATATCACAATACCCTGCAATGAAAACACCTCTTCTGCAATATTTATATCCAGCGAACTATCGGAAAAAACACGTACGTAACGGTGTGAATCTTTGTATCCCAACCCCTGGATCATGAGCGTATTGTATCCCCGGGGGAGGGTTAGTGAATAAAATCCGTAAGTATCAGACATGGCAAAATGCATTTTATTTTCAGACATTACGGTGATACCGGAAATCGGTTCGCCACTCAGGTGGTCCCGGATATATCCCGTGAGCCTTACATTGCCTTCCATTTCTGATAACAAAGGATCTCCCAGTGAATAAAGCCGATTTTCAGAATCGGCAGTCTGTTTTTCTTCTGCTGCCAGTAATAACAATTCATCTTCTTTATGGAATCCGTTTTCTAGTGAATCCAGGTAAAAAGCTTCATGTATATCCCATTCCGAGGTGCCTTTTACTATAACCCATTGGTTCTTTCCCAGGGGATTGAGCGAAAAACCGCTCTTTCGTAATACGTTTTGGAGTGATTCCAGGACTTTGTCCTGTGAAGACTGAATAGAGATCAAAAGCGTATCCGTTTGTGAAGGCGCATAATAAAAACGGTGGAGCGTGCTATGTTCCAGTGTCTTGATCAGGGAATCAATAGTTACGTAACGCAGGTTAAAAGAATCCTGGGCACCTGCTGAAAAGCTAAGGGACAGGGCAGTTAGAGACAACCAGATATATTTATTCATCTATACTCTCCGTTTCATTTTTCCTCATTGTCATAGAAGGCAGCACAAGAGGCAAGTGTAGTCTCTATTTTATTTTTGCTAAAACCTAATTTGTGTTTCCTGATATGATGGTTCAGTTCCTTGCGTTTGTCTACAAGGATCCTTAACAAAGAAGATCTTCTTTTAACAGGGTGAAATTTCCCGTTCCGTAAAATGTAATAATAAATGTCCTCTTCAAATACGTGTGAAACATTCATTTCGTTTACTGTTGTAGAACTGTTCATTCTTTTGAGAGTTCTCTTCAGGACGCTGATCTGATTTCCCTGGAACAATATTTGGTAATAACCCTCCTGGGGTACTCCGGGGCATTTTTCTTTGACCAAGTGAACAAATTCCATTTGGTCCAGCGTAAACGATTCCACATGATCCTTAAGCAGAACAGAACTTGAATTATACTGGGGCATTCTAATGTACAATTCATCGGAATGTGCGTTCAAGTTCAAAGCAAGGTCAACATAACGTTTTCCGTTGTATACCAAGTTTCCTCTGTAAAAGGTGTCAGATTCCAGATAATAGGTGCCTTTGTGCCGCATTAGGTATTGAGGTGGGAGTTTTCCGTTGAATAACGGTGAAAAACCACTGCTTTGTTCCATATAATACCTAATCACAGAAGTGTGATCTTGTGCTTGAATTGATTTGTATGTGCCTGTGATAAAAAAGAAAAACAGGATCAGAAGTACGGAACAGGTTCGGGTCATCGTTGTTTTTAGTTACAGTCGGCAAAAATAGTTAAAAAGATTGTACCTTTGTTAGCTAAATCAAAAAACAAACCCTTTTTTTCATGAAACGTATAGATTGCTTTATTCCGGCGGCAGATCAGGACCAGGTAGCTGCCACGCTGGCCCATCTGAAACCTTTGAAAATTATTGACCGGATTTACTTACTCAGTACGGATCCCGGGGTGGATCTGTCCCATACCGGACTGGAAATAATACCCGTTGACAACCTTACTTCTTCCACTACAATCGAAAAGATCACAGCAAGATCGTCTGCCGGTTATACGCTTATATATACCAAATATACCACGCTCGAACCCGGCTATTTTGCCTTGGAACGCCTGGTCCGTCTTGGAGACGACACGAAGGCCGGAATGTTGTATGCAGATCATTATCAAATAATTAACGGACTTCGCAGAAAAATGCCACTAATCGAATGTCAGGAAGGGGCTTTGCGCGATGATTTTAATTTTGGGTCGGTACTGTTATTCAATACGGCCATACTAAAGAAAGCAGCAGCGCAGACAACCATCAATTATCCCTACGCCGGTCTGTACAATTTGCGCCTGACAGTGAGCAGATTGGCCCCACTGGTGCATGTCAATGAAGTGTTGTACACGGAAATTGAAACCGATACCCGAAAATCGGGAGAAAAGCTGTTCGATTACGTTGATCCCAAAAATCGGGATGTCCAGATAGATATGGAAAAAGCCTGCACCGAACACCTGAAAGCAGTGGGAGCGTATTTACCGCCCGTATTTACCCCGGTAGATCTGGACCGGGAAACGTTTGAATACGAGGCCACGGTCATGATACCGGTATTTAACAGGGAACGCACCATTGAAGATGCCGTCAGATCGGCACTATCCCAGGAAACCGGTTTCAAATTCAATATCATAGCCGTCAATCACCACAGTACGGATAACACCCTGAACATTTTAAAAAAGTATGAAAACGATCCGCGCCTGATAGTCATTACACCGGAACGCAAAGATTTGTTCGTGGGGGGGTTGTGGAATACGGCGCTGCATCATCCAAAATGCGGTAAATTCCTGGTGCAGCTGGACAGTGACGATGTATATTCGGGTCCGGATTCGCTGGAAAAGATCGTTAAGGCTTTTTACCGGCAACAATGCGGTATGATCATAGGAACATACCGGATGACTGATTTTCAGATGAACACGCTGCCTCCGGGCATCATTGACCACCGGGAATGGACTCCTGAAAATGGCAGGAACAATGCACTCCGGATCAACGGGCTGGGTGCTCCGAGGGCCTTCTACACACCCATTTTAAGGGAGATACTGCTTCCAAACACCAATTACGGGGAAGATTACGGTCTGGGATTAAATTTTTCCAGGAAATACCAGATAGGACGCATCTACGATGTAGTCTACAATTGCCGGCGATGGGAAGGAAATTCAGATGCGGCCCTTGAACCGGAAAAAGTAAATGCCAACAACCTTTATAAAGACAGAATAAGAACATGGGAATTACAAGCCAGAAAACAATTGAAGTAGGGATACTGAAAGCTCCTGCCGTTTCTTTTTCGTTAGACGGAGATTTCGGGGACTTTTCAGGAGATTACACTGCATTTGCGGAAAACGGGAAGATCCGTTTTCAAGACAAAACCGGTGATACATTTGTTTTTCGGCCCAATGATTCCCGATCGTCTTTTGTCCTTAAAGATGTAGTCATAGGGATCGAGTTTCATTGGGAACGTAAAGAAGACCAGCGTTTTAAAGGATCATTGGTGCTTATCCCGGAAGAAGGAATGGTGCGTGCCGTCAACGTGCTTCCGGTGGAAGATTACCTGATCAGTGTCATTGCCTCGGAAATGAGTGCTACAAGTTCTGCCGAATACCTGAAGGCGCATGCCGTCATATCCCGCAGCTGGTTGCTTTCGCAGATAGAAAAAAGAAAAGGGATCGAGCTGCAAAAGAACGATTACCGGAGTGAGCTAAGAACAGATACCGAGTGGATCAAATGGTGGGACCGCGAAGATCACACCCTGTTTGACGTTTGTGCCGATGACCATTGCCAGCGTTACCAGGGCATTACCAGGCCGTCGCAATCCATGGACAACGTTAGCGGTGCCGTTATGGAAACCGCAGGAGAAGTCCTTACTTACGACAACAATATCTGTGATGCGCGTTTTTCAAAGTGCTGCGGCGGTTTTATGGAAAAGTTCTCGACTTCATGGGAACCTGAAGACCCACCTTATTTACAGGGAAAATACGATGGAGAATCGTTGCCGCCGGAAGTTCCCTTTCCCGATCTTACCGATCCCGTTCAGGCAAAGATCTGGATCCGCAGTCAACCTCCCGCTTTTTGCAATACCGATGACCAGGAAATTCTTTCCCAGGTGCTGAATTCATATGACCGGGAAACAACGGGCTTTTACCGGTGGGAGGTGACCTATACCGCGGAAGAAATTACGGACCTTATAAAAAAACGCATAGGCGTTGATTTTGGACTGGTAGAGGAACTTATTCCCTTGGAAAGGGGGACATCGGGACGGATATCCCGCCTGAAGATCGTGGGTACAAAACAAACACTAATAATTGGGAAAGACCTTTTGATCAGGAAAGCTCTTTCCGAATCCCACCTTTATTCCTCGGCTTTTATTCCCGTTAAACGTGGAGACACATTCATCCTTTACGGAGCCGGCTGGGGTCACGGAGTAGGTCTTTGCCAGATAGGAGGAGCCGTTATGGCAGCCAAAGGGTATGCCTACAAAGATATACTGCAACATTATTACCCGGGTTCCCGGACTGAAAAGATTTATTGATGGACGTCCCTTCTCCCGTTAAAAAAAGAAACGCCTGGTCGTGGATCCCCACGTTGTATTTTGCCCAGGGTTTGCCTTACGTAGCCGTAATGACCATAGCCGTGATCATGTTCAAGCGGCTGGGACTTTCTAATACCGATATAGCCCTTTATACCAGCTGGTTGTATCTACCCTGGGTAATAAAGCCCCTTTGGAGCCCGTTTGTGGATCTGATAAAAACCAAAAGGATGTGGGTGGTTCTTATGCAGAGTTTCATTGCCGTTGGTTTTGCCGGGGTGGCTTTTTTTATCCCAACTACATTCTATGTACAGGCTTCACTGGCTTTTTTCTGGCTCATGGCTTTCAGTTCCGCAACCCATGACATTGCAGCCGACGGGTTTTATATGTTGGCTTTGTCACAAGGAGAACAATCTTTCTTTGTGGGAATCAGGAATACGTTTTACCGCTTTGCCACTATTTTCGGACAGGGTATACTGGTTATGTTTGCCGGGCTGATGGAAGAGGGCAAAATATTCCCCTCTGTTGCCGGGAACATTCCTTTGGCCTGGAGCCTGTCGTTTTACCTGCTGGCCGCACTATTCCTGATACTGACCCTGTACCATAAATTTGCCCTTCCCAGGCCTGTGAGTGATGTTTCCCGCGAAAACATCTCACCTGTTGGACTTTTAAAGGATTTTTTCCTGACTTTCGGGTCCTTTTTCAAAAAGAAAGACCTGGGATTTGTGTTCTTTTTCATCCTGACATACCGCCTGGGAGAATCCCAGCTGGTAAAGATCGCATCTCCGTTCTTACTGGATACTCCCCAGGCAGGAGGCCTGGAATTGCCGACGGCCACCGTGGGTATGGTATACGGCACAATAGGCGTAGTAGCTTTGCTTTTGGGTGGGATCATAGGAGGTATAGCTGTTTCCAGGGGAGGTCTGAAAAAATGGATCCTTCCCATGGCTCTGGCCATCAACCTGCCGGATCTGCTGTACGTGTTCATGGCTGCCACAATGCCACAAAATGTATGGGTGGTGATCGTTTCTGTGGCTTTTGAACAACTCGGGTACGGATTTGGCTTTACGGCCTATATGCTTTACCTGATCTACGTAGCCAATGGGGAACACAAAACATCGCATTATGCCATCGGCACCGGATTCATGGCACTGGGCATGATGTTGCCCGGGATGGCGGCTGGAGCCATTCAGGAAGCACTGGGGTACGAGAAATTCTTTTGGTTTGTATGCCTGTGTACGTTGCCCGGGATATTTGCCTCCATACTGGTAAGCAGAAAGCTGCCCGCCGATTACGGAAAAAAATAACTAATCCTACAGATATGAAAACATTATTTCAGGGTTCATTGGCAATTATGCTGATGCTGTTTTCTGTTTCCTGCCGGTCGGGGGAAACGGAATTCAAAACAGGAATAGAAGTACTTAAGGAGTCAGATTTTGCCTGCCTGCAGGGAAAACGGGTAGGACTTATCACCAATCCTACAGGGGTGGATAGATCACTCATATCTACCATAGATATTTTGCATAAAGCTCCCAACGTTAACCTGGTGGCACTTTACGGTCCCGAACACGGGGTGCGCGGAGACGTTCACGCCGGGGATCACATTGAAACACAGAACGACCCGGTTACCGGGATCCCTGTTTATTCCCTATACGGGAGTACCCGCAAACCTACCTTGGAAATGTTGCAGAACATTGATGTCTTGGTTTACGATATCCAGGATATAGGGTCCCGTTCTTTTACCTATATTTCCACCATGGGACTGGCCATGGATGCTTGTGCAGAAGCAGGGATTGAATTCGTGGTCCTGGACAGGCCCAACCCCATAGGAGGACGTAAAGTGGAAGGTTGCTACGTGGAAGACGGATGTTTCACCTTTGTCAGTCAATTCAGGATCCCTTACGTATACGGCCTGACCTGCGGGGAACTGGCCCTTTTGCTGAACGGGGAACGCATGCTGGGATCAGGCGCCCGTCCCGGGGAAAGCGCTCAGTGCAAACTTCATGTAGTTCCCATGGAAGGGTGGACCAGGGACATGTTTTACGATCAGACCGGGCTGCAATGGATCGCGTCCTCTCCGCATATTCCACAGGCAATAACCGCTTTCTTTTACCCGTTAAGCGGCATAGCAGGAGATCTTAACGCTGTTTCCATAGGAGTGGGCTATACGCTTCCTTTCCAGTTATTTGCTCCGGTAAAAAGCACCATAAACCCGGAAGAATTTGCCGGGGCCATGAACGACCTGAACCTGCCCGGCCTGCATTTCAGACCCATTTATTTCCGGCCTTTCTACAGCCGGGGACAGGGGACCACCCTGACGGGAGTTCAGGTGCACATCACGGATCCGGCTGCAGCGCCCCTGACCGATGTGAATTTTTACGTTATCCAGGAAATGCACAAACTGGATCCGGAGATTGAATTCAACCTGGACAGGATCACCAAAGTTTGTGGCAGTCCTTTTATAACAGCAAAATTTTCAGAACGTTATATGTTTGAAGACATCCGGGATTACTGGTACAAAGATGTGGAAGCATTCCGCCGCCTTTCTGCCCGTTACTACCTGTATTGATAAATCTGAATATGAAAAGGTCCCTGTACCTGCTGCTGTTTTTGTTGGTTGTTTCATGTGAAAAAAAACCGGATCCTCCCGGGTCCGGACCTGAAGAAGAGGTCTTTGTCCCGGCCGAACGCATTGAAGGCCGCGTTGCATTGTCATACGTAACCTATTACAGCAGCGGGATCCCGGATCCTTCGCTTTTAACGCACATTTGTTATGCCTTTGCCGAGTTGTACGTGGTCAACGGGCAATACCGTGCATTTCGCCTGCAGGGAGATGAATCCCGTTTTGCGGAAGTGGCTGCCCTGAAACAAGCGCATCCGGGTTTGAAAGTGCTGATCGCTTTTACTCATACCGTATCCAACAAGGACAACGCACAGGGAGGCGGTTTTTCCGCCCTGAGCAGCTCGGAAGAAGGCCGGAAGGCATTTGCCCTGGATTGCCTGGAATTTCTGCAACAGTGGGGAATCGATGGCGTTGACATCGGTTGGGAATTCCCAGGGATCTCCTGGAGCGGACACGCCTGCGACCCCTTGGCTGACACAAAAAACCACGTGCTTTTGATGCGGCAGCTGCGCGAAACACTCGGCAAGGATTACCTGATCACTTTTCCGGGGTATGTCATGGATGTTAAGCACAAAAACGGCGAAAGCC
>JBAZHT010000007.1:0-47049 GCA_041652255.1 Bacteroidales bacterium | reverse complement strand
TGTGGCTGTTGCTAATGAACGTCCGGCCCAGCCGGAACCTGCTCCTGCTCCGGAAGAATAACCGGATCTAAAGTTGCATGGAAGTGGCGCTTTAACTCAATAAGTTGTTAAAAAAGAGGGTGACTGATTTTTTCAGTCACCCTCTTTTTTTATATTCCCTCTTACGCCTCAACAGGCGTGAAAAAGAGTCCTATCACTCCTAAAATGGCTGTTAAAATTGATATGATCAACGACAACCAGGTGTAAACACTATCAAAATCCATACTTATTAAAATTATTAAGGTTTATATCTTTTACAAAGATGTAAAAAACGATCGAATAGTTGCATATAATTGGAAAGATCGTCAAAAATAAAAAAGCTGTCTTTAAAACGACAGCTTTTTTATTCATACATACTATTTATGCAGATTACGTAGTAGGGAAAAATAGTTGTATGCTTCCCAATAAGGCCGTCAGAATCGATATAATCAGTGATAGCCAGGTGTAAACACTTTCAAAATCCATAAATGTAATGTTTTTTCTAGTTTACATAGAAGCCAAAATTCCTTCCAGCCATGTAAAAAATTGCTGTAACCAAATAGCTATTTGGTCAAAAAAACCAGTCAACCAATCGATAAGTGCTTCCATAATATTCTTTTTTAGGATAAGTAATATAATTATATTGAGTTTAAATGAAATATTCACGTGTTATACGATCATAACAAAATTAAACATTATTCGCTAATATCCAATTCATCCAGTAAAAAATTTGCTTTTCCGATCTTGTCTATTACAAACAGTACGTACCTAATATCTACAGAGATATTCCGGCAAACCGATGGATCAAATTCAATGTCGCTCATTGTCCCTTCCCATACACGGTCAAAATTCAGTCCAAGCAGGTGCCCGTCCGCGTTCAAAACAGGCGATCCTGAATTGCCCCCGCTTGTATGGTTAGTGGCTATAAAACAGACAGGTACGGTGCCGTCGGATTCCCAGGGCGCAAAGTCACGGGCAGCGTACACCTCCCTTAAGGATTGGGGAATGTCGTAGTCGAAAATGTAGGGATTGTCCTTTTGCATGATTCCTTCTATAGTGCTTACAGGCAGGTACATGACTGCATCTGCAGGACTGTAGCCCTGAACGGTCCCGTAGGTAACACGCAGGGTTGAATTGGCATCTGGGTAAAAAATGCGGTCGCTGTCAAATTCCATGATTGCCTGCATCCACGTGCGGTAGAGCAGGTTCAGCTCTCTGTTGATGTCACGGATGCGCGGCTGTATCTTGTCGCGGTTATTTTGCACGAACGGATCCACCAACAGGAAAGCCGGGTCCTGGCGAATAAGCGTTAGAACACTTGCCGAGTCTTTGGCCAGCAGGTCCATGGTCTTTTGGCGGTCGGCCAAAGCCGAGGTGCTGTAGAGGTGGGTGGCCAGCCGGGCAAAGAACGATGCGTTGGCGGGAAGCAGGTCGCTGTAAGGCTCCATTGCTTCATAAAATCCGGTAAATAATTTTTCGAAAATATCTTTATCGATGGGCAGGTAATAATCTTTGAAAAACCGCTCGGCAAACTCGGCGGCAAGTGCGGTGCCACTCCGCTTGACGGTACTTTCAAGTGAATTGGCAAAACGCAGGAGTTCCACGGCCATTATCGCCTCGGCATACATCTCGGAGGCGAACATATAAGGTTCCAGTTCACTGTAAAGTTCCTTCATGCGGGGGATCAGGGTGATGTACTCCTGCCTGCCGGAGGCCTCGGCCCATTGTTGAAAACGACGTTCAAATTCCTGCTTTTTGGCAATGGTACCTGCATTCAGGATGCCGCGGCTTTCGCCCTGCCATTTTTTCCATGCGTTTGAAACACCGGCGTTCTTGCTGGAATACTGGATGCGCACGGCCGGATCCTTGGCCTGTTCGCGGTTCATCACGTCAAGGCGTAAGCTGCGCAGGCTAATCTTCTGCGGATTGGAGCGATTGGCGATGTAATCTACCGCAGGAGAGAGCACGTATTGCTGGGTGCGCCCGGGATAGCCGTAAACCATTGTAAAATCGCCCGGTTTCACACCTTTTGCCGAGATGGTGAAGTGGTAGCGTGGACGGTATGGCACGTTGTCTGCGCTGTATTCGGCGGGTTCGTTGGCGGTATTCGAATAGATGCGGAAGAGCGAAAAGTCGCCTGTATGGCGCGGCCACATCCAGTTGTCCGTATCGCCCCCGAACTTGCCGATGGAAGATGGCGGGGCTCCTACCAGACGTACGTCACGAAACGTTTGGTTCAGGTATAGGAAATACTGATTCCCGTAATAGGCGGGCGTGATCCGGACCGAGTAGAACTTCGTGTCCATGCCTTTCAAGGCTTCTTCGCTGATATTTTTGATGTTGGTTTCTATAATTTTCTGGCGTTCCAGTTCGCTGATGGTATCGGTCACACCTTCCAGGACCTGTAGGGTAACGTCTTCCATATACCGCAAAAAGGTGACTGTCAGACCTTTGTTAGGGAGTTCTTCACTTCTTGTACGGGCCCAGAAACCGTCTTTCAGGTAATCGTGTTCCACCGTACTGTGTGCCTGTATCTGTCCGTAACCGCAATGGTGGTTGGTGATCAACAGTCCTTCATCAGAGATGACTTCCCCGGTGCATCCGCCCCCAAAGTGCACGATCGCATCCTTCAGGCAGGCCCGGTTCACACTGTAAATGTCTTCCGCAGTCAGCTTGAAGCCAAGCTCCTGCATCTGCGGGATCTTTTTCTGAATAAGCATTGGCAGCCACATCCCTTCGTCGGCACGTGCCGGCGTGAGGAACAGCAACAGGAGCAACAGGGTGGTGAGGGTGCGCAGGGGGGAGAAAAATCTCAGAGATTCTGCGCAAAAGGCTTGTTGGTAATTTTTGAACATGCTGAAAATATGGTTTTTATGATTTTTTGTGAGTTAATGTTGCGCAGAATCTCTGAGATTCTTCCCCGTGCGCAGCAGGGCAGGGGGCAGGTAGAGCGCCCGGTAGAGCAGGTGATTTTTGAGATTATGGTAGTGGATCTCACGGCCAAAGGGCCTTAGTGTAGTGCGGATCCATTGCTGCATCTTGTAATATTCTGCGTGCGACTGTTCGTACATCAGGTTGCGGAACCAGGCAGCGGTAAAGATGATGTAGGCTTGTTGGAGGGTCCGCAGGGGGCGTTCCTGGGCAAGCATTTCTATTTGTGTTGTCAGGATGGTTTTGATGCTTTCCACACGTTGCGGGGTAACCCGTTCCAGTGTAAGCCCTTTTTTGTTAAGGTGGTATAAGTAGGTTATCTGGCGGGTTATGGCCATGTTGTGAATGATTCCCGCCATCTGGAAACTCCAGAGATTGTCTTCATGTATGAGGCCTTCTTTAAAAAAGAGCCCGTTGGCCTGAAGGAATTCACGGTTGATCAGCTTGTTACAGGCCATAATGGGAATATCCCGGCGCAGGATGGTGCGGGAAGAGAATTCGTTGCCTTCAATGTAATCTGGCAGATTGTCGTTGATATTGAGTGCTTTATTACCGTGCGGCAACACATCCACGCGGCCGCAAACCAGGTGCGGATGGCTGTAAAGGTCGGCGGTACGAACCAGGTTTTCTATGGCACGGGGCGGCATTTCGTCGTCGCTGTCCAGGAAAAATACGTAATCGCCGGTAGCAGCTTCCAGACCTGTATTTCTGGCAGCCGAAAGCCCGCGATTCTCATTGTGGTGCAGGATCTGCAGGGAGCGGGGCACGTTCACCCGCGATTCGCCAGAATGGTCAGTCAGGGGTTGTCCTGAATGGTCCGCCCGGGGTTGGCCTGAATGGTCCGCCCGGGGTTCGCCTGTATGGTCCGCCCGGGGTTGGCCGGTATGGTCCGCACGGGGTTCGCCGGTATGGTCCGCTGCTGATGCGAACGGTTGGGCATTTTCACCCGATGGAGTTTCCAGCAGGCGGGTGGCCAACACCATACTGTTGTCCGTGCCGTAATCGTCCACCAGGATGATCTCGATATTGTCGTAACTCTGTCGCAATACCGAGTACAGGCATCGTTCTATGTACGGTGCCGTGTTGTAGACGGGTATGATAACAGATACTTTCATAACCAACGGTTCTTAATTATTTAGGGTTGTACTTTTGATCAGGTTGATTCTTTTGGCTGCAGCTTTGGTGTCGGTGCAATCGGTTCTTAATAGCTTCTTTAATATGTTTTTTCTCGGTACGTTTCAGGCCGGCGAACCAAATAAGCAAACCGGTTGCCAGGAGTGCTGCAAAAGTGGTCAGGATCAGATCCGGCCAGCCTTCCAGCCATTTGTGTACCAGCAGGGGCAGCGGAACGGACAGGGCCGAGATCAACACAACGGGCATCAGGACTTCTTTGGCATAGCGTCGCAAAGGGATCCCGGATTGCCGGTTAACGTACAACAACCTATAAAGATAGCAAAAAACGTTTACAAGTACCCAGACCACCAGGATGGTGTAGACAGGGGCCCCGTATTTGAGCAGCAGCCATGTGGCGGGCAGGGTAGTGATGCGGATCAGGGAAACGGTGATCTGGTACCGCCGTATCCGGCCCGCTGCCCAGGTTGTTATCCACAGGGGTCCGCTTAGAGATTCTACCAGGTAGTACAAGAGGGTGATGCTGCAAAAGGCAACGGTATAGGCGGGAACTTCCTTCAGCCAGATGTTCAGGATGAATTCCATATTCAGCAGGATGGGCAGCGTAAGGGCAAAGATCATGTAGTAGGAGAACTTGGAGGTCTGGTTGACCAGGTCCTGCAGGTAGCGGTCATTTCCGGCTGCCGAGGCTTTGGTGATCTGTGGATTGAACGAGGACTGGAAGTAGATCACAAAGTTATAAACCGCCGTACTTACCTGTGTGGCAATGCTCATGGCCGCGTTTGTTACCAGCGGGGTAAAAAGGTTCAGCAGGAATACACGCCCCTGTGTAACGGCTAGTTGGGCCCCCGAATCGCACAGTGTCCATCCGGAAAACCCCGCCATTTCTTTAAAAAGATGTTTGTCCCAGGTCAGGTGAAACCGGCAGACACTGAATTTTCGCAAGGCATACCCCCGGGTGATGAAGAATATTACCAGCGAGACTGCCAGCAACAGTCCCGCGTAGGAGGCCAGTTTGTCTACGGGCGATACCGTCAGTAGGAAAACCACGCCCAGTTTCAACACCACATCGGCTATGCTTATCCAGGCATAAAAGGACATTTTTTCGTGGGCGATGATGCTGGCGTTATAAGGGGTTTGAATGATGTTTACACAGGTGATCAGGATCGTGAACTGGAACACCCAGTTGACCGCGTTCATGCGTTCTGGGGGGATAATCAGTTGCGTATTGAGGAACCACAAACCGATCGTCTCGGCGATGACAACAATGATCAGCGCCACCACAAGGTAAAGTGACGTACTCACGTCAAAGACGCGCTTTAGCCTCGGCAAATCATTGCGTCCCAGTTCAACGCTCATAAAGCGCTGGGTGGAAGCGTTCAGGGCAGTTTGCAGGAAGGTGAACAAGGTGACAATCCCGCCCACGATCCCGTACAATGCGAAGTCGTCCACGCCCAACACGTCCAGCACGATCCGCGAGGTGTACAGGGTCACGGCCAGCCGCACCAGCATGCGCACGTAAAGCGCAACGGTGTTTTTGGCGATCAGTCGTTTGTGTTCAAGTTCCGTCATAGGCTTCCCGGGCAGATATGTGGCAGTTCCAGGTTGTTTTGTAGCAGTTCCAAGCGGTTTTGTGGCCGGAGGCTTATGCCCCCAGTCCAATTCCGATGTATTCAAAGCCTTTCTCTTTGATTTCCTGTGGGTTGTAAATATTGCGTCCGTCAACGACCAGCGGCGTATGCATGATCTTGCGCAAGACATCCCAGGCGGGCATGCGGAATTCCTTCCACTCGGTCACCAGTACCAGGGCGTGAGCATCGTTGGCTGCTTCATACATGTCGTTCGCAAAATGGATTGACTTGCCGAGTAGGTCGCGCGCCTGTTCCATAGCCACCGGATCGTAGGCCTGTACCCGACAGCCGGCCTGGAGCAGGCTCTCTATGAGCACCAGGGAAGGCGCTTCCCGCATATCGTCGGTCTGCGGCTTGAAGGAAAGTCCCCAGACGGCAATGGTCTTGCCTTTGAGCGTGTTGCCGTAATACTTCTGCAACTTGTCAAACAGTACCTTCTTTTGCGCTTCGTTCACCCGATCTACCGATTCAATGAGCTCCATGCGGTAGCCGTGTTCCTTTCCCATACCGATGAGGGCCTTGACGTCCTTGGGGAAGCAACTGCCTCCGTAGCCCGGGCCGGCGTACAGGAACTTATGCCCGATGCGGGTATCCGAGCCGATCCCCACGCGCACGCTGTTCACATCGGCGCCCGTTTTTTCGCACAGGTTGGCCATCTGGTTCATGAACGAGATGCGGGTGGCCAGCATGGCGTTGGCTGCGTATTTGGTCATCTCGGCAGAAGGAACGTCCATAAACAGCACCCGGAAATTTTTCAGCAGGAAGGGCCGGTAGAGGTTTTCCATGATCTTGCGGGCCTTTTCGCTTTCCACACCCACGACCACCCGGTCAGGGCTCATGAAATCGCGGATGGCGTCGCCTTCCTTCAGGAATTCGGGATTGGAAGCTATGTCAAAGGGAATTTGCACGTTGCGCTTGCCCAATTCTTCGTTGATGACCTGTTTGACTTTGGCGGCCGTTCCTACCGGAACCGTGCTTTTTGTGGTGAATACCAGGTAATTGGTCATGTATTTGCCCACGGTCCGTGCAACATCCAGCACGTAGTGAATGTCCGCGCTTCCGTCCTCGTTTGGGGGCGTACCCACCGCACTGAACACAATTTCCTTGTTTTCCAGGCAATCCTTCAAATCTGTGCCAAAATGCAAACGCCCGGCATGTACGTTCCTGTAAACCATAGGCTCCAGCCCCGGTTCATAAATGGGCAAAATACCTTTATTCAGGTTTTCGATCTTCCTTTGATCAATGTCCACACACGTGACCTGGGCACCCATCTCGGCAAAACAGACTCCGGATACAAGCCCTACGTATCCGGTTCCAACAATAGCTATATTCATACGGTTTTGGTTTGGGGGTGGGAGGGCATCTTCAAGCTGCCGCGCCACCATGCATTGTTAAAAATTGTATTAATCATATAATGAGCGTCTTGTGATTTTAATGACTTATAAGTGGCGCGGCAGCTTGAAGATAATACCCCACAGTCCGCTCCAGTCCTTCCCGGAAAGTCATCTGTTGCTGCCAGCCGAGTTCTGTTTTGATCCGGGTGGCGTCTATGGCATAGCGCAGGTCGTGGCCGGGACGGTCGGTCACATAAGTGATCAGGGGGAGGGAGTCGCCGGGGGGGCGGCCCAACCGGCGGTCGGTGATTTCTATGAGCAGGCGCACCAGTTCAATGTTCTGCCACTCATTCTCCCCCCCTATGTTATAAGTTTCTCCAATGCGACCCTTGTGAAAAACAAGATCTATGGCGCGCACGTGGTCTTCTACGTACAGCCAGTCGCGTACGTTTTCGCCTTTGCCGTAAACGGGCAGGGGTTTGCGGTTCACTATATTGTTGATGATCAAGGGGATCAGTTTTTCCGGGTATTGGCAAGGGCCGTAATTGTTGGAACAATTGGATATCTTGACCGGCAGCCCGTAGGTATGGTAAAAAGCCCTTACAAAATGGTCTGCCGAGGCTTTCGATGCCGAGTAGGGGGAGCGGGGATCGTAGGGGGTGCTTTCCAGGAACGGATCGTCTCCGAAGTGCAGTGCTCCGTATACTTCATCGGTGGATATCTGGTAGAAAAGGTGTTTGTGGTACTCTTCTTTTTTCCAGAATGTTTTGGCCGTTTGCAATAATGTGAGCGTTCCCATCACGTTGGAACGCGCAAAGGCGAACGGGTCCGTAATGCTGCGATCCACGTGGCTTTCAGCCGCCAGGTGTATTACTGCATCTATCTGGTACTTTTGGAAGATCTCCTCCATTTTGGCATGATCGCACACATCGGCCTGTATGAATACGTAATTCGGCTGGTTTTCAATATCTTTCAGGTGATTCGGGTTGGCTGCATACGTAAGCTTGTCCACATTGATGATACGGTACTGCGGATACTTCTTTACAAAATGACGTACCACATGCGATCCTATGAATCCGCATCCCCCGGTTATCTTCAAGCTGCCGCGCCACTTCAGTGTAGTATTATTCTTATCTTCCATAAAATCAAAATTTTATAAATCTAGTGATTGTCAGGTGGCGCGGCAGCTTGAAGATGCTCCGCCGCTGCGACCAGTTCCAGGATGTATTGCCCGTATTCGTTGTTCTTCATGGGTTGGGCATCGTCAGAAAGCTGTTGGGCAGTGCGCCAGCCGTTGATGAAGGCGATTTCTTCCAGGCAGGCGATTTTCAAACCCTGCCGAGCCTGGATGGTTTCCACAAAGTTGGACGCCTCGGCAAGGGAACTGTGCGTGCCGGTGTCCAGCCAGGCGAAGCCCCGGCCAAGGCATGTTACGTTCAGGCGTTGTTGTTGCAGGAAATGGTCGTTTACCGAGGTGATCTCCAGTTCGCCCCGGGCAGAGGGTTTCACGCGGGCAGCTACTTCCAATACTTTATTGGGGTAGAAGTAGAGGCCCGTGACGGCATAGTTGGATTTGGGTTTCTGCGGTTTTTCTTCAATGGACAGGGCACGACCCCGGGGCCCGAGTTCCACTACACCATAACGTTGGGGGTCTTTTACCTGGTAACCGAATACGTGGGCATAGCCGTTTTGGGCCGATGCCACGGCGTTTTTAAGCATTTCCCTAAAACCTTGTCCGTAATAAATATTATCACCCAGCACCAGGCAGGCGGTGTCGTTGCCGACGAAATCTTTCCCAATGATGAAGGCCTGTGCCAGACCCTCGGGCCGTGGCTGCGGGGCATAAGCAAAACGTACTCCCAGGTTTTCTCCGGTTCCCAGAAGCCTTTCAAAAGAAGGCAGGTCCTGCGGGGTGGATATGATGAGTATGTCTCGTATTCCGGCCAGCATCAGAACAGATAAGGGGTAATAGATCATAGGTTTGTCGTAGATGGGGAGCAATTGCTTGGAGACTCCTTTTGTTATGGGATAAAGACGTGTCCCGGAGCCTCCGGCAAGAATAATACCTTTCATGTTCAGGATTTTTGAATGTGAACAAAGTTAATAATTATCTTTGAGCGATGAAATGTTTGTGGGTTCTGGTTGTTATGCTTTTAATGCCGATCGTTTCTGCAGGGATCCCGGCAGCAAAAAGTCTTGCCGGGCCGCGTCCCCAACTCGGCAAGGAATCTTTTCCTGACAGTTTGCTTAACGGAAAGCGGGTGGCGGTGATGACAGGGTCTTTGGGAGAAATGATCCTGAGTGAGGAGTATCCGCAGGTAACGGTACGTTGTTTTGATGATATCATGGACGGGTTTGCGGCGTTGAAGGCTGAAAAAGTGGATTTTGTGATGACGGCTTTTACAACAGCTTATGTGATAGGCCGTTCCGATGCTTCTTATAAGATACTTCCTTACAATCTTACGAATGAGGGTGCCGGTGTGGCTATTTCCCGGGATGATACAACGGGGCTGCTCGCGCAGGTGGATTCTGTACTGGCGGTATTTCGTGCCAAAGGAATGCTGGATGCCATTGTAGGGAATTGGATCCGTCACGACGGGTCCGATTACGTGATTACGGATTTTTCTGCGACAGGGGGGAGAGGATCCGGTGCACCTTTAGGGCGACCTCCGTTGCGGGTGGGAACGGCTGCCAACCGGGAACCTATGTGTTTTGTGCAGAACAACAAGATCGTAGGCCTGGATTGGGAGTTGATGATGCGTATTGGGAGGGCGCTGGACAGGGAGGTTGAGTTTGTGGATATGAAATATGCGGCCCTGATTGCGGCTTTGCAGTCTGGACGCATTGATGCTATCGCTTCCAATATGACGGCGACTGCAGAACGGAAACAGCAGGTGGACTTTTCTACTGTATATTATGTGAATCCGCAGGTATTGATTGAGTGGTCGGAAAACGGGGATAAAGCAGCAGGTGGCTTATGGCAGGAGTTTAAACAGGCGTTGCAACGGAATGTATTGCACGAGAAACGTTATATGCTGATATTGGATGGTTTGTGGGTGACGTGTCTCATTGCGGTGCTTTCTGTGATCTGTGGAACGTTCCTGGGAGCCGGCGTGTGTGCCCTGAGGATGTCGGCCGGCCGGTTGAGCCGCAGATTTGCACAGGGATACATTGCCTTGTTCCGGGCAATACCTCATGTGGTGATCCTGATGCTGATGTTTTACGTGGTTTTCGCTACGTTGCGAATAAACGGGATATTCGTGTCTGTGATCACTTTTGCCATGATCTTTGCTGCCTATTCCTCCGAATTGTTCCGTTCGTCCCTGGAGAGTATTCCAACGGGACAGCGTCATGCTGGTTTGGCTCTGGGTTTTAATAAGTTCCAGACATTTTGGCACATTTTACTGCCTCAGGCCGTGCGGATCGCTTTTCCTGTTTACAAAGGGGAAGTAATCTCTCTTATAAAAATGACGGCTATTGTGGGATATATTGCGGTTCAGGATCTTACGAAAGCAGGTGATATCATTCGCAGCCGTACTTTTGATGCTTTCTTTCCGCTTTTAATGGTCGCCCTGATTTATTTGGTGATAATATGGGCCATCACCCGGCTTCTTAACCTGGTCTCTTTCAAACAGAGTTAATTCAATTTGTTGTAATACAGGAATTTGTGCTTCGGTAGGACGTCAGGGTAAAAAATGGCGATCAGATCGGCCAGGATCAGGTGCGGGCTGACGGCCCCCGACTCGAAATAATCACTACCTCCTCCGGGCGTGCTGCGCAGGTTGTTGTTCCAGACATTGCCCATGCGGAAAGCCTCTATCTCGGCAAATCGTTGATCCAGTGCAGCGAGCGAAGTGAGGTCGGAGAATTGGTTGGGGTGCAACCAGATATCGGCTTCAAGTGCGTGAATGTAAGCCTGTTCCGTGCTGATGACCGTCGTTTTTTTGCCGTTTTCCGAGCCGAGTATTACGCCTCCGGCGTCCCTGATCAAAATGTGTTGATGGCTCTCTGTTCCGGGGACGTACCAAACGTCTTTGAATGGTGCGTTGATCAGGACTTTAACCGGTTTGAAGGGTGTGTTGAGCGAGTCGAGGCTGCTGCCGTTTTCCACAGCTTTGCGTCGTTGTCTGACTGTTACGGCCTGTCGCGCCAGGAGGCGGTATTCTTCGTAAGTCTCGTATATCCAATGAAATTGCTCCATAGCCATCGCCTCTTTATCGAAATAGGCTGCAAAAGCCACCAGGAACTCGGCTTTCCCCAGGGGATGATCTTCCAGGTGTTCGGGCACTTCCACAACATTTATTCCCAATTGCCTGATCTTCTGGATATAATCAGCAGATTGCCCGGGAACGGCGTACGCAAAAACGACGTCCGGTTCCAATGCCATAAGGGTTTCATAATCTAAGGCAGATTCGTAACCAACATCCGTGGCGTTTCTGAGTTTATTATTATATATGTACTGCCGGCCGGAAACACCAACAATAGAGCGGGTTTCGTTGATAGCATCAAGATAGGCAATGTGTGTGGTCGACAGGCACACCACCCGTTTCACTTTGGTAATTTCGTGCCTGGTTTCTTTCTTTGATACCGGATCCTTCAAATACAAAACCTTTTTACCGTCTTCCCGGGCTATGAAAAAATTATTGGCATACAGAGGTTTATAGATGTACTCAATATCACCTTCATTAAACGGCTCCTGAGAAGAATAATGTATACGAAAATTTTTGCTCCGGGGACCGGGACAAGATTGAAATGCCAGAGTGAAAAGTAATACACAGGAGCCTATAACAGCTCCCCTGAGCATTCTCGTTTTGTTCACAACTACCTATTTTTGAGCCTTCCACGGGACTCGAACCCGCGACCTGCTCATTACGAATGAGCTGCTCTACCGACTGAGCTAAGAAGGCTTGGCTTAGGGCTGCAAAGATAGACAAAAAAAACTGCGTACCAAATGGAGTTTGATTGCGCCACAAACCCGCAGTGGATGCGCCACAGACCCGCAGTGGATGCGCCACAAACCCGCAGTGGATGCGCCACAGACCCGCCCTTGTTGCGCCAAAATTTTGGCGCACTCAAACTCCATTCGTACATTTGGCACATGGATATAATTGTAATTGGAGCAGGACCTGCAGGCATGATGGCGGCTGGGACGGCGGCTGAGAACGGAGCACGGGTGATGTTGCTGGAGAAGATGGAGAAACCGGGACGTAAACTGGCCATAACGGGTAAAGGCCGTTGTAACATTACGAATCTGAAGGATTGGGAGGCGTTCAGTCCCCATGTTCACCCACTTAAACGGTATTTCAAACCAGCATTTTATCAATTTACCAGTGAGGATACTGTGAAATTTTTCAATGATATAGGTTTGCCGACGGTATTGGAACGCGGAACCAGGGTGTACCCGGCTTCGCAGCGTGCGTTTGACGTGATTGATGCTATGAAGAACTGGCTGGAACGCCTTGGCGTTCAGACAATATACAATTGCAGTGTTCAGGAATTTATAACGGAAGGCACCCGGGAGGCAACAGCAGCGCAGGCGAGTGACTCGGCAAACACAAAAAAGGAAGAACCAATGAGGATCAAGGCGATCGACCCACTGAAGATCAAGGCGGTGAAGGTGGTTGGAGCTGACGGTCTGGTCAGGCTTATGGAGGCGGACCATTTCATTTTGGCAACAGGCGGAAAATCCTATCCCACAACGGGTTCTACCGGTGACGGCTACCCTTTAGCCTCGGCTTTGGGGCATACTGTTGAGCCTCTGTTTCCGACGCTGACTGCTTTGATGCCTGTGAATTACGACCGGCGTCTGGAGGGAACTCAGCTGCGCAATGTGCGTCTGGAACTTTACACCGAGCAGGTGCTGCGGCGTTCGGAAGAAGGTGAACTGTATTTCACCAACCTGGGGATCGAAGGCCCCATAGGCTTTCGCGTGAGCCGACAGGCGGTTGTGGCCCTGAACAAAAACCAGCGCGTGGCCTTGCACCTGAATCTGAAACCCGCACTTACGCGGGAGCAATTGATGGCTCGATGGAATCGGGAAGAAAAAGATGATCCGTCTTGCCGGGTTGGGACCGGGCCGCTTTCCCTGCGCTTGAAACATTACATGCCAGAAGCTATCATCGCTTCCTTTTTGAAATACCTTGCCGAGTCGGGGTTACACCCCGTTGATGGCATGCTGCGATGGGTCTTTCCAATTGCCTCATATGGAGACTGGGCCCGGGCAGTGGTAACTGCCGGAGGTATCTCTATGAAAGAGATCGACTTACATACAATGCGCTCCAAACTCGTTGCTAACTTATCGTTTGCCGGTGAAATTCTTGATCTGGACGCAGACAGTGGCGGCTACAACCTCCAAATAGCATTTGCTACCGGTCGGGTGGCGGGAAAACATTCAAATGGAGTTTGATTGCGCCACTGCAAAAAGTTAATACGTAAAACACTGTATTGAAGCATTTTATGATTATGTGCTGTTGTTTGGCGCAGTCAAACTCCATTTGAGACGCAGCTATGTGGGGTTTGGGGCGCACTTTTGCGGGTTTTTGGCACATATTTGTGGGTCTCTGGCGCAGTTATGCAAATCTGTGGCGCACTTGCTGCGGTTTCATGCGCAGTCAAATTCCATTTGAAATACTTTTTATTGAATTTTGGTATGTTTTTTTCGCTGTCAGGTCATATATTTGAGGTTATAGTTTAACAATACTTTTAACAATACTTTTAACAATACTTTAAAGAGAGGAGGATTTATGACTGAAAAAGGGGATTCAATTTTGTATTTTCACATTTGTGTAAGAGGAAATGCATATCAAAGTATGTTCTTGGAAAACCATGATATATATCATGCTATAGATCTGTTAGGAATTTTTGCCCGGGAATATAATGTTGTCGTTATTGCTTATGACTTCCTGTCAAATCATTTTCATTTGATAGTGAAGGCAAAGGATCCGACGCCTTTTATGCATGCTTTTAGAATAAGTTATTCACGTTATTTTAATTTCAAATACAAGTCTATTGGATGTGTCGGCAACAGGAGCTTTGTTTGTGTAATTATTACAAGTAACGAGCAGCTGGTTAAGAAACTGATCTATGTTTTACGCAACTCAACCAGACATGGATCTGAAGAACATCCTTACAGTGATCCTTTCAACTCGGCAAAATATTATTTTCAAAAAGAGCGAGGAGTAGATTTCAGCAAGGGATATTACCCTGTTGAAAAGGGCTATATATTGTCCTATACATCAAAAATTGTGCCCGCCGATTTCATGATAAATAAGTTCGGTCATATTTATCCACCGTGTTTTTTAGATGTTTCAGAAGCTGAGCTGTGGCTTGGATCTTACCGGGAAGCTATGGAAAAATTGTCCACTCCTACTGAACAGGAAGAATTGGAAAACGATTCAAAAAATTCATGTCGATATCCGTATAAAGATATAACAATTAGTGAGATCATACTAAAAATGATAGCTCCAAAAACTATACAGCAACTGAGCGATAATGAAAAAATTCAGATAGCTTTTAAAATTAAACGTAAATACAAAGTAGCTGTCAGACAACTGAGTCGTATTTTAGGTATTCCGGAGTCGAGTCTGCGCCGTATGCTCAAATGGAGTTTGACTGCGCCACCGCAAAAAGTTAATACGTAAGACATAATAAATCAGCCTTTTAAGTTGTGTAGATTTTTTTGGCGCAGTCAAACTCCATTTGAGGCGCAGCTATGTGGGGTTTGGTGCGCACTTATGCGGGTCTGTAGCGCAGTCAAACTCCATTTGATCATCGTATACAAAAATCTACTTCCGGCAGCACTCGAATACGCAAGCCTTTAGTGACTGCTTGCGGTTTGTGAAGCTCCAGAAGCAACAGATCGCCCATTTTCAAATAAACAAAACATGACAAATGGGCTATTCGCTTTGCAACGACCTGGGCGGACGGAATCGGAAAGGTTTGCAGTTGAGCGACATCTGATTGGGGTGGATCGTCACCTGGTTGGAGAGGATCGTCACCTTTTTGCAAAGAAATTTGTTCGAGTTGATCTTTGCCGAGGAAGGTCCGTGGTATGGACAAAGAGTAGTCCAGTGCGAGACCCGGAATCCACAGAGATCCGTCATGACTTATGTCGGTTTTTCGCTCTGAAGCAGTTGCTGAGGAAATTTGCTTTTGACCATATATGCAAACCCCATAATTCACTTCAGAATAATACCGATGGGCAAATTGTTCTTTTATACTTCTGCCTAAGCGATTGATTTTCAAAACATAACAGACCGCATAAGTGATACTTCTACATACAGGGGGTATGAAAAAATCATCCGTTGGTTTGGCCAGAGCCGTGTCCGGTTTCATGTAGAAATCATCTGCACCAAAAGGATAGGCAAAGAGTTTCATAGATCAGGGGTAACTGCTTCTTATATTTTTCTGGGGATTATTTTGGCGCACTGATGTTGGTTTGTGGCGCAGTAACGTAGGTTTGTGGCGCAATCAAACTCCATTTGACAACTTTATCTCTGTGAGCACTTTTTTTGTGTCCAAGGTAAAGTCGCCCCTCATCATCCAATCGTAGTAGGAGGGTTCTTTTTGGAATACTTCTTTGACACGGCGCCCTTTGTGTTTGCCAAAATTAAAGACGGGTTGATCTTCGTCATCCAGGATTACCCGACCGGCATAATCGAGGTTGCGCGATTTGGTGGAAAATTCGGAGAGAAAGGCGATGTCGTTTTGTAAGTCTTGCGGATAACGGTCAAGTTGAGCTTCAAGAATTTCAAAAGTGGCTACTGTATCAGCTTCTGCACTGTGAGCATTTTCAAGGTCTTTATCACAATAGAATCTGTAGGCGGCTTTTAGTGTACGTTGTTCCATTTTATGGAATATGTTCTGTACATCTATAAGTTTGTGTTTACGAAAATTAAAATCAATGCCGGCACGTAAAAATTCTTCCGATAACATGGGAACGTCAAACCGGGTGGAGTTGTACCCGGCAATATCACAGCCTTCCATCCATTTGGCCATTGATTTCGCAATCTCTTTAAAAGTAGGTTCATTAGCTACATCTTCGTTTGAAATACCATGAATAGCCTGAGCTTCAGGTGAAATGGGAATGGTAGGATTGATCCTTCGGGTCTTGATTTCCTGTGTACCGTCCGGGCTTATTTTAAGCACAGAAATTTCTACAATGCGATCGGTAGCAACATTTAGTCCGGTAGTTTCAAGGTCCAGGAAAAGTATGGGTTTTTTGAGATTTAATTGCATGCTATGGATATTAAGATGATAAGATTGCAAACTTACAAAAATTTATGTTTGGGTGTAGGCCAAATGGAGTTTGACTGCGCCAACAAAAAATTATATTTTGTAATCTCCACATAAACAACGATTTACGCACCTAGATAAAAATTTGGCGCAGTCAAACTCCATTTCAGGCGCAGTAGATGGTGGTTTGTGGCGCATTAATGTAGGTCTGAGACGCATATAAAGGGATATTATGCGCAGAAATGTGGGTACGTGGCGCAACGATGTAGATTTGTGGCGCATCAAACTCCATTTGATGCGCTGACAAGCAGCCGGGAGCAAGCAGAAGAAGATGTTGTTACTGGGTGATCATCATGGGCATGATGAGGGCGCAGATCTCTTCGTTTTCCGAGTCGGGGGTGATGGGGGTGATGAGGCCGACGCGGGAGGGATCGCTCAGGGCTATGTTGACTTCGGTACCGGGAAGGTTGGCTAATATCTCGGCCAGGAATACGGATTTGAAGCCCATTTCAATGGCGGGGCCTTCGTACTGGCAGGTAATGCGCTCCTGGGCGGCAATGCGGAATTCAATATCCTGGGCAGATACAAATATCTGGTTGGAAGAGAAGAGCAGTTTGATGAAGTTTGTGGCCTGGTTAGAGCATACACTCACGCGGCGTACTGCATTCATCAGTTCTACGCGGTCCGCTATGATGTTGTTGGGGTTGTTCTGGGGAATGACGCTGCGGTAAGCGGGGTAGTTTCCCTCCACCAGACGGCAAATCATGCGGTAGGAACCAAAGGTAAAGAAGGCATTTGTTTTGTTGTAGGATATGACAATATCGTCTTCAATTTTAACAAGCAGGTTCTTAAGTATGTTGGCCGGCTTTTTGGGCAAAATAAAGTAGGAATCCTCGGGAGCTGTTACATCCGAACGTGTGTAGCATACCAGTTTATGCGAGTCGGAGGCCACAAGGTTGGCGGCTTCTTTTTTAAGGTCAAAGAAAATGCCGTTCATTACGGGACGCAGTTCTTCATCACCTGCGGCATACAGTGTACGGTTGATACCTTCCAGCAGGATATCGGGAGAAAAAGAAATAGAAAGACTTTCTGCGGGTTCTTTGATCTGGGGATAATCTTCAGCCGGAAATCCGGGTACCTGAAATTTTCCTGTAGACCAGGTAAATTCAATGATATTCTGTTCTTTGTTGAAAGCAAAAGTCAGCGGCTGTTCGGGAAATTCCTTCAGAGAATCTGTCAGGATACGGGCAGGAATGGCTACACTGCCTTCTTCCGTCACTGAATCCAGCGGCATGGTTGTGCGCAATGTAGTCTCCAGGTCCGATGCTGTTATTGTAAGCGAGTCCCCGGTCAGATTGAACAGAAAATTGTCCAGAATGGGCAACGTATTCTTGGAAGCGATAACCCTGCTGACGGATTGAAGTCTTCCCAACAGTTCTGAGCTTGATACAACAAATTTCATAAGTCTTGATTTTATCTTGCAAATATACTAAAAAAGTGCGTTGGTAGATTCAGGCGCATAGGATTTTTCCATAGCCAGTAATTTTTGCTTCCGTTCCAATCCGGCAGCATATCCCACAAGCGATCCGTCTGACCCTATCACGCGGTGGCAGGGAATGACTATGACAAACGGATTGGCAAAATTGGCCTGGCCTACTGCCCGGGTAGCTTTCGGATTTTCAATCATTTCCGCCAAATTGGCATAGGTAGTCGTTGTCCCGTAAGGGATCTGCTGCAATGTAGACCATACATGTTTTTGGAAATCAGTTCCTTCTATATGTAAAGGCAGATCAAAACTGCGCCGTGTGCCCTTAAAATACTCATCCAGCTGTTCAATGGCCATAAGCAGAACCTGCGGCCGGGCTTCCTCTGCGTCCATAGGCTCTCCGCTCTTGTAAAATCCTTTCAGATTGTAATCGTCTTCAAATGCCGAGGCTGTCAGTTCTTCGAATTCATTTGCCGAGAAGGAAAAGTTTCCCAGCGGTGTCTGTGTGTAGACCTTATACCGAGGCACTTGCGGTCCTCCGGTGAGCATTTGGTACATATGCTGTGCCACTCGCCCTGAACCTCCGTCCGTGCCCAGGATCCTGTGCAGGCGTTTGTAGTCGGCCAGCACGCTCCGCCTTTTCTGGCGGCCTTTGAGCAGTATCCGGAGTTCTTCGCGGAGATTGACAGGGTTGCATTCCTTTTGAATGAGTTCACGGACCGAGTTTTTCTCCAGGATCAGGTTGGGAAGCGAAATGTGTTTTACTTTTATGATGCTCCGGGCAATGGCCACGGACAATGAATTTCCGCCGTAACATACCACCTGGGGACATTGCAGAAGTGCGGCTTCCAGTGTGGCCGTGCCGCTTGTAACAATGGCGGCTTCCGCCTGCTGCAGTATTTCGTAGGTATGCCCGTACATAACACGAACCGGTAAGTCCTTGAGAATATTGTCGTAAACCGTAGTTGGGATGGAAGGTGTTGCTGCCACGATCCATTGGTAATCAGGGAAATTACGGATTATTGCGGCGGCTCGAGGCAGGATGAAGTTGATCTCGTTCAGACGGCTGCCCGGGAGAATGGCCAACACCGGTTCCGGTCCGATCTTGTATTTCTTTCTAAAAACATCCGGTGTATCAATGGTTTCCATAGCATCGGCCAGATTGTCCAGAACAGGATTCCCCAGGTAAACGGCCTGGATCCTTTTGGAACGAAAATAATCCTTCTCAAAAGGGAATATTACGTACAGTTGTGACACATATTTTCTGATCTTCTTTACACGGCATTCGCGGGAAGCCCATACCTTGGGAGCAATATAATAGAACGTTTTTATGCCGTGTTTTGAAGCAAACCGGGCCATGGGCAGGTTAAATCCGGGGTAATCAATCAGGATCAGTACATCCGGATCGTATTCCAGAACATCCTTCTTGCAACGGGATAGGTCTTTAACGATCGAACCCAGCCGGGCGGCTACTTCTACAAAACCCATAACAGCCGTCCGTGTGTCGGGGCCCCTATACTTAAAATCAGCCAGCGGGTCCGCCTGTGTCAGCGCTTGCATGAGCTGTTTGGCGTAAAGATCGCCGGAAACTTCTCCGGCAATGATGAAGTATCGCATTTTCCTTTAGTTTTTTCGCTCCCTTTTCAAATCGTTCCACACTTCTTTCAAACGTTCCAGTTCGGGATAGTTTGTATTGTCAATCTTATGAGGTACTATGGTCACATAATTATCAGCAAGAAGGTTGTGGTCACATTCAGGATCGTCGGGCTCCAGGTTTTCGTATTCGCCTACCATCCAGTAATAGGGATGCCCGTAAGGATCAGTGCGGGATTCTATCTCTTTGATCCAGGCTCCCATTCCAAAACGGCACAAACGAATTCCTTTGATCTCGTTGATACCTCCCTGGGGTATGTTCACGTTCACATACGTATAGGGCTGTGGCGGGTTTTTCAGAAACTGTTCCAGGATGATCTTCCCGTAATATATACTGGCACTGAAATCCGCATCGGCATGATGATCGTCCAGGCTGAATGCCATGGACGGGATCTTGTAAAGGGCCCCTTCGCATGTTGCTGCCAGCGTCCCTGAATAGATTACGGCAGAAGAGCCGTTGAAGCCGTGATTGATCCCTGAAAGAAGCAGGTCTGGCTTCCGATGGTCAAAAAGAAGGTTAAGGGCCATTTTTACACAATCTACCGGGGTGCCTGAACAATAAAAACGTCGTATTTCCTTTTCGGGAGCCCCGTCAGGATTCTCTACAGGGACCATACGAAGCAATTTCCCTATGCTTACGGCATTGGACATGGCACTTTGGTGATATTGTGGTGCCACTACTGTAATTTCTCCAAGACCACAGGCCATTTCTATCAGGGCCTGAAGCCCTTTGGAGGTATACCCGTCGTCATTCGTGATCAGTATATGCATATCATGCGAATTTAATGATTTTTTTTGAGCATTTCGCTACATATGTTAACTTTGCAAAGGATTTTAAAAAAAACACAAATATGAACAAGATTAAAGTGGGAATTAACGGCTTCGGCCGTATCGGCCGTTTGGTTTTTCGGGCCGCCCAAGAAAGGGAAAACATAGAGATAGTTGGAATCAATGATTTGATCAGCGTGGATTATATGGCATACATGCTTCGTTACGACACCGTTCACGGACAGTTCAAAGGTTCCATAGAAGTGAAAGACGGAAAACTGATCGTAAACGGAAATGCTATTCGTGTTACCTCGGAAAAAGATCCTGCCAATCTGAAATGGAACGAAGTGAATGCCGAATATGTAGTTGAGTCTACAGGTCTGTTCCTGACCAAGGAAAAAGCCCAGGCTCACATTGACGCCGGTGCCCAACGCGTGGTTATGTCTGCTCCTTCCAAAGACGACACCCCCATGTTCGTATACGGAGTCAATCACAAATCATATAAAGGAGAAACGATGATCTCCAACGCATCCTGTACCACCAACTGCCTGGCACCTGTTGCGAAGGTTCTGAACGACAAATTTGGTATTGTGGAAGGCCTTATGACGACCGTACACTCAACAACAGCTACACAGAAGACTGTTGACGGACCATCTGCCAAAGACTGGAGAGGAGGACGCGCTGCTTCTGCCAACATCATTCCTTCCTCTACCGGAGCTGCCAAAGCTGTAGGAAAAGTGATCCCTCAGCTGAACGGCAAACTTACCGGCATGGCATTCCGTGTTCCTACGGTCAATGTTTCGGTTGTAGACCTGACCTGCCGTATTGAAAAAGCTGCTTCTTACGACGACATCAAAGCGGCTATGAAAGAAGCATCTGAAAGAGAAATGAAAGGCGTTCTGGGATATACGGAAGAAGCTGTTGTTTCATCCGACTTTATTGGTGATTCCCGCACATCCATTTTTGATGCCAACGCAGGTATATCACTCAGTCCCAATTTCGTAAAAGTTGTTTCCTGGTATGATAACGAGTGGGGTTACTCCTGCAAGATTCTGGAAATGATCTGCTACATGAACACAGTAAAATAAAAGTACGTATATTTACCGTGAAAAGGGGATAGCCTAAGGTTTATCCCCTTTTTTTATTTAAGTTTGTGTATGGTATCTGTTATCATGGCGGCATTCAATACCCGGGGGTATATCTCTACTGCGCTGGATAGTGTTTTTATACAGACCTATAGTGATTTTCAGATCATTGTGATTGATGATGCGTCTACAGACGGGACCGCTGAAATCCTTGGATCGTACCACGATTCGCGATTGATCATCCTGCGTAATGATACACGGCGGGGAGCTGCCTTTTCACGTAACAGGGCCATAGAAGAAGCAACAGGTGAATACCTGGCAATTCTGGATGCCGATGATTTTTGGGCACCTGATAAATTGGAAGAACAGGTGGCGTTCATGAACAACCATCCCACGGCTGCCGGGGTTGGAAGTTATGTTTATGAAACCGATGAAACAGGAAGACGTATCCGTGCGGTTCGCTTTCCGGTATATCCCGGGCAGATCCGGTGTTCCACATTTTTTCGCTGTACCATTGTACATTCCTCTGTAATGTTGCGTCGTTCATTTATGAGTGACAATGACCTTCGATACAATGAAACATTTCCCGGATCCCATGATTTCGAATTGTGGAGCCGTGCCGTTTTTGCCGGAGATTTTCACCATATTCCCAGGTATCTTACGTATTACCGCAGGAATCCCGGCCAGATATCCGAAGACCTTACCGGTACTCAAAAAGAACATGCTATAAAAGTATACCGTACCCTGTTGCAAAAAATGGATTATGAACCCACAAAAAACGAATTGGATTGTCACCTGCGGCTTGCCGGTATTGATACAAACCGGGGTATAGATACAAACCGCGAAGATGAAAAGACAAGATGTAAAAATGTACTGGACTGGTGTGACAAACTCTACCACAGGAATCTGGAAAAGATCGTTTTCAGAGAATACCTGTTTGCCAATGAGATCCTGTTGCGTTTCCTGAAGTATTGTTATGACAATTCACTGGGATTCTTCAGAACGTTGCAACTGATGATTGCCTTACACTGGCGCATGAAATGGTGTTTTTTTCCGTATTTCCAGTTGTTTCAGCGTATTTCCATAAAATACAAAGATGTTTGACGTAAAACAATACCGTCGTAAAGAAGCCGAAGTACAGCGGGTTGGATCTCTTATGCGTATGCTTCCTGCACAGGCTGCGGAAGTCCTGGAAGCAGGATGCCGGGATGGTTTTATTACGCTTAAACTGGCAGAAAAATATCCTGCCGTAACGGCTCTGGACCTGAAATTACCGCTGATCGATCACCCCAATGTAACTTGTGTGAAGGGAGATATTACAGCCTTGCCTTTTAAAGAGGGTGCTTTTGATTTGGTGGTTTGTACGGAAGTTCTGGAACACATACCGCCTGAAAAACTGGGAACAGCCTGCCGGGAACTGATGCGTGTGTCCCGCCGTTATTTGCTCATTGGGGTTCCTTTCAAACAAGATCTGCGCGTGCATGCAATGAAATGCATCCATTGCGGCACCATGAATCCGACGACGGGACATGTAAACACTTTTGATGAAGACCTTCTGAAAACCCTTTTCAATGATATGCCTTTCGGGAGTGTTGAATACCCGGGTACCGGAGTATATAAAACCAACCGCCTGTCGTATGCTGTTTACAAACGATTTGGATTTCCTTATGGATCCTATGAGCAGGAAGAACCCTGTATTCATTGCGGTTTGCCTTTAAAAAAACCACATTTGAATCTCCCGGCTCGTATTGTATGTCTTTTTGCAAAGGGGCTGGAATTCCTGCATAACAAAACAGGGCCCTGTAAGAGCCCTGTCTGGATTCATATTTTATGGGATATTACTCGGCAGGATTCATAGAAATGTCTATGAAATTGCCTTGTTTGAGGAACTTTTTCAGAAATTTCTGAACAGAACCGGGAGTGATACCTTTCACGATCTGTTCATAGTCGGTCATGATATCGATATCATCTGTGTAGTAATTCACAAGAACCTGATTCCAGAAATTGTTCCTGATAAGGTTTTCCTGGCGATTTTTCAGGAAATTTTCTTTTGTTTTGCTCACATATTCTTCCGACGGTCCGTTATCAACCAGGTTGGTTACATCTGCCTCCACTATCTGGCGCATACGGTCCTGTTTTTCGGGATCGGTATCAAATAATATGATCATGGCAGCATGTGCTTCCGGCTGATCGGCGGTGATCACCTGTACGGATGCTCCGTAAGTACCGCCTTCGTCTTCACGCAGACTCTTTACATAAGCCATATCCAGGATAGATTTTACAGCATCCAGGTACACCTGATTTTCCAGGATGTAATCCTGATCTGCAGAGTAGACATTCACGATGCTTGTCTTGGGGGTTTCCATGACTACTGTGAAGTGATTTTCTACCCTCCCTTTCTGAATGCGGTTGTCGTTTTTCACCCAGCCGGCAGGTTCTGTGGCTGCAGGCAAAGAACCCAGATACAGTTCCACCATGGGCTTGAGTGCCTGAAGGTCTACATTTCCTACGATGGTCACCACGGCTCCATTTGTGTTTTTAAAGCAGGTACGGTATGCTTTTTCCAGATTTTCCATATTCACTTTGGAAAGAAGTTCCGAGGAAATAAGCTGGCTGCGGGGATTGTTGTTGTACAGTGATTTGTACAATTCTTTTTGCAATACGTAATTGGGCGTTTTCTCCAGGTTAGGTACAATGGCATTCAGTTGTGCCATAGAAGCTTCAAATTCACCGGCTTCAAAACGGGGAGTCACAATATTGGCGTATACCAGTTCAAACAATGTCTGCAGATCCTGCGGAGAAGCACTGCCGCGAATGCCATAGCTGTAATCGCTGATGACAGGTGATGCATTGGCTATCTTCCCGGTCAGTTTTTTCTTAAGTGCTGTAGCGCTGAAGTTGCCAACACCGTTGCTTTGTGTCCACAATGCAAATACGTTGCTTTCTACGGAAGGGAGCAATTCTTCGGAAAGAATGGATAAACCTCCGTCGTTCTTCAAATTGAACAATACTTCGTCTTTTTTGTAAGTGGTTGGTTTAACAACTACTTTGATCCCGTTGGACAAAGTCCATACAGTACTTTCAAAAGCACCGGCTTCTTCCTGAACGATTTTACCGGGAACAATGGCAGCTACATCTACAAGAGGCTCATCGGAAACTTCTTCCGCATATGCCTGAAGTTCCATCTCTTCCACTTTAGTCATTATCTCTTTCAGATCGTCTGCTGTAGGAATGACCAGACCTTCGCGTTTGGGGCTGGAAAGCATCACAACCCTGTTTTCGGGAGTAATTACCTGTTGACCTATCTGGTTGATCTGTTCCAATTGAATGAAAGGCAGGTATCCTTTGGCAACTTCCAGTTCATACGCAGGGTCCAGAATGGGTTCATTAAAAGCGAAGTTATTGATCAAGTCATTGATGAATTCGCTGTTCATCCGGTCACCGGCATTTTCTGCGGCACGTTCCAGGCGGCGCGTAAAATTGGTTTTTGCGCGTTCAAGTTCTGCATCAGTAAATCCAAAACGGCGCATTTTTTCAACTTCCATCATCAGGGCCTCAAAAGCTTTGGCGCTTTCCCCGTCTTTGCTGCCTACTGAGAAATAAGTGGCATCCGTGGATGTGGTAAGTGAAGAGAAAGACATGCTGGCTCCCAGGAACGGAGCATCGGGCTGTTGGGCAATTTCTTCAAACCGGTCGTTCATCATCCGGGAAACGAAATATTTGAACATGTCTACCATGTAGATCATGCCCAGGGGACGCATTTCGTTGGGAACGGGTTCGGATTTGATCAAAAAATCGATGGAAGTGCCCTGTGCCTCGGGATCGGTCACTATACCTATGATAGGTTCATCGTTTTCCGGGATGGGGATCACTTTCTTGGGACTGGGAGTAGCAGGGGCAGGTACGTCTTCAAATAAAGCGATGAGCTTGTTTTCTACCTGGTCTACATCTACGTCACCTACGACAATGACTGCCTGATGATCCGGACGGTACCATGTTTTATAGAAATTCACAAGTTCTTGAGGATCAAAAGTGGAAAGGCCTTCAACAGTTCCTATAAGATTGCATTCGGCATACTTGGATCCTTTATATAAATATGGAAGAGAAGCTTCAAAAAGACGCCATTGGGCGGTTCTACGGGTACGCAATTCTTCTATGATCACACCGCGTTCTTTGTCTATTTCTTCAAAGTCGTTAGTAACAAAGGCGGCATAATCGTGCATAATAAGCAAACAGGTGTCCAGAACACCTTCCCGCAACATAGGAACGTTGTTCAACATATACATGGTTTGCTCCACACCGGTTCCGGCGTTGATGTTCCGGCCGAAACTGCAGCCTATGCTTTCCAGGTAACTTATAAGCATTTTACCGGGAAGGTTCTGGGTGCCGTTCAGGCACATATGCTCCAGGAAATGGGCAAGACCTGCCTGCCGTTCGTTTTCCTGAATGGCTCCTACGTTAGTAAAAAGGTAAAACTCGGCACGTTTTTCCGGTTTTGCGTTATGCCGGATGTAATACGTAAGCCCGTTATCAAGTTTTCCAATACGTACCGCCGGGTCATTCTTAAGGGGTTCGTTTGGATTGGCCATCTGTGCGAAACTGGCCGTGCCTGCCATCAACAGGACAAGCAGACTGGTAAATAATTTCTTCATAGTTTCAAATGTTGTGTAAGAATCAAGATTGACAAAGGTAGCAAAAAAACGTTGTGGTGTCTGTCTTTTTTGTATTTTTACAAACTTGACAAATAAAATTTAAGCCAATGAAATCCAGAAAAATCGTGATGAGCCTTGCTGCTCTTTTCCTGAGTGCCGGTACGCTTTTGCCGTGTACAAACCTAATAGTTACCAAAGGTGCGTCTAAAGACGGATCCGTAATGGTCAGTTATTCAGCCGATTCACACCAATTATACGGCGAACTGTACTTCTGGCCCGCAGCCAGGTGGGAAGAAGGAAGTATGTTGAAGATTTATGAATGGGATACCGGAAAGTTCATGGGTGAAATACCCCAGGCCCGGGAAACGTATTCGGTTACCGGAAATATGAACGAGTACCAGCTGATCATAGGGGAAACTACCTATGGCGGCCGCAGGGAATTCAGGGACAGGAACGGGATCATGGATTACGGCTCTTTGATATACGTTGCCCTGCAGCGTTGCAAAACTGCACGTGAAGCCATTGCTTTGATAGACAACCTGATGCAAACATACGGATACGCGTCCAGCGGAGAATCGTTCACCATTGCAGATCCCGATGAAGTATGGATCATGGAGATCATGGCCAAAGCGCCCCGTATGGTGGAAGGGAAGAATGTAAATAAAGGTGCCGTATGGGTGGCCAAACGCATCCCCGACGGGTATATAAGTGCTCATGCCAACCAGGCCCGCATTACAACCCTGGATTTTAACGACCCGGATAAATGCCTTTACAGCCCGGATGTGATCTCACATGCCAGGGAAATGGGGATCTTTTCCGGAAACGATAAGGAATTCAGTTTTTCTGACGTTTATGCCCCGGTTGATTTTGGGGCAGCCCGTTTCTGTGATGCACGCGTATGGGCTTTTTTCAACAGGTACGCAGACGGGATGGACAAATACCTGGATTATGCCATGGGATATGATCTTTCCAACCGCATGCCCTTGTATGTAAAACCCAACACAAAATTGTCGGTTAAAGACGTAGCCGATATGATGCGCGATCATTACGAAGGGACACCCATGGACATGACCTGTGACATTGGTGCCGGCGGGAATGCGGTACCTTACCGCTGGAGACCCATGAGCTTTGAAGTGGACGGGAAAAATTACCTGAACGAGCGGGCCATTGCCACACAACAGACAGGTTGGTGGTATGTGGGAGAATGCCGCAGCGACATGCCCCGCGATCTGGGCGGTTTGTTCTGGTTTGGAGTTGACGACGCGGGCACCTCTGCCTTGATTCCGATATACAGTGTATCGGGACAGGTTGCCGAATGTATAGAAAAAGGGAATGGGAGTATGCTGGAATATTCAGAAACTTCTCTTTTCTGGATCGTGAACCGGGTAACACAATTTGCCTACCTGCGTTACAACCAGGTGGGAGCCGAAGTGCGTTCCGTTGTAGACAAGTGGGAACTTGAAATGATAGATAAAACCCGCCGGATAGACCAGGTTGCCGTTGAAATGTATCGCCGCGATCCTGCGCTTGCCCGGGAATTTTTGACCGACTTTTCCGTAAACGCGGCACAAACCTTATTTAAAACCTGGGTAGAACTTGACAAATACTTGATGGTAAAATACATAGACGGAAATACCAAACGCCAGGAAGCAGACGGGTCCTTCTCCGATAACGGCCATGATCCGCGTATACCGGCCTCGCCCAAAAACGAAGGCTATACGCAGAAATGGAAAGAAGCCGTTGTGAAAGATAACGGCAGTGTTCTGGAAACTAAATAAAACAAAATGAAACGATTATTTCTCCTGTTGCTGTGTCTTGTGCCTTTACTGGCACGCAGTGCCGATACGTGCCGGGTGTACGTATTGACAATTGACAGCGAGATCCATGCCAAATCGGCCCGAACACTGGAAAAAGCACTGGAAGAGGCCGAAACGCTAAAGGCAGATGTGTTCCTGATGCGCCTGAATACATTCGGTGGTGCTCTGGATGCGGCGGACAGGATGCGGACAGCATTGCTGGAGGCACCGTTTACCACCGTCTCTTTCATTGACCACCAGGCTGCCTCGGCAGGTGCTTTGATCTCTTTGGCGTGTGATCTGATCTACATGTCCCCGGGATCAACCGTCGGCTCGGCAACCGTGGTCAATCAGAACGGAGAACCCATGCCCGAGAAATACCAGTCTTACATGCGTTCCCTGATGCGGGCAACGGCAGAGGAAACGGGCAGGGATCCGGTGCTTGCGGAACAAATGGTGAACGGCGAAAAGATCGTCAGCCTTACTACACAGGAAGCTCTGAAAATTGGGTTCAGCCAGGGACAGGCAGAAAGTATAACGGATGTGGTGGAACAATTGGGATACGCTCATTGTGAGATCCAACATTACAAAGAAACCTGGCTGGACAAGGTAATAGGGTTCTTCCTGCTTCCCCTGGTACAGGCCTTATTGCTAATGGGGATCATCGGCGGGGTTTTCTTTGAACTGAAAACACCCGGGGTAGGATTTCCACTGGGGTTGGCCGTGGTTTGTGCCATCTTATATTTTTCCCCCTTATTCCTGGAAGGTATGGTGCAATACTGGGAAGCTATTGTGTTGATATTGGGTGTTATCCTGTTGTTTTTGGAAATATTTATCACCCCCGGATTCGGCGTTTTGGGTGTCCTGGGTGTTATTACGGTGGGAGTGGGACTTACGTTTTCCATGATAGACAATTGGGTCTTTGAATTTGAAGGTCCTTTTCCCTGGAACAGCGTTTTGATGCCTGTGGCAATAGTCTCCATATCCGGTCTGGCAGCTGTGTCTACGCTTTTGTTTTCCATTCATATGCTTTTCCCCACCAGGGCGTTCAATCACATTGCCCTGAGAAAAAACCTGAAAACCGATGAAGGATTTGTGGGTGTCCCGGTACTGGAAGGTATTGCAATTGGGCAGGAAGGGTTAGCCTTTACCGATCTCAGGCCGGCAGGAAAAGTAACCATAAACGGCAAATGGGTGGAAGCCCGGGCAGTTGTCGGGTACATAACTAAAAACACGAAAGTGAAGGTAGTCCGTATAGAAGGCGGGGTTATTTTTGTTGAGACTCTATAAGTTCCAGCAAACGTTTAACGGCTTCTTCCTGAGGAATCCCCCGCATGACGGGGGTTTTTCCTTTGTACAAGGTTATTTTACCGTTTCCTTCTCCCACGTAGCCGTACTGGGCATCGGCCATTTCACCGGGACCGTTAACAATACATCCCATAACGGCAATGGTACAGCCCTTCAGGTGCCCGGTGGCTTCTTTTACGGCCCGGACCGTTTCTTCCAGGTTGAATTTGGTGCGTCCGCATCCCGGACAGGATATGTACTCGGGTTTGGTAAATACACAACGGGTAGCCTGCAACAGGTCCATGCAGAAATCTTTCAACTCTTCTTCCGTGGTAAATGAAGCATGGACAAAAGGCATGGGTAGTGCTTTCCAGTCTGTTGTCCCGTCCAGAAGACCGGGAGCCCATTTATGACAGGCACTGACTATCAGTTCATCCCAGGTTGAAACACGGCTCTCTTCTTTTACGGAAAGAAATAATTTACCAAAACGGATCTCTTCTTCAGGAGCTTCGGTCAGGGAAACCCGGAACGTATCTCCTATACCTTCTTTTAACAATGTGATGATCCCTGCAGCGGATTTCAAACGTCCCTGGCGTCCGCTACCCGATTCGGTAACGCCCAGATGGACGGGATAACTCATACCGGCCTCTTCCATGCGGGTAGCCAGCATACGGTTGGCCTGTACCATGACCCGTGTATTGCTGGATTTGAGTGAAACCACTACATCAGAAAAGTCCAGTTCCCGGCACAATTCCAGGTATTCCATGGCTGCCCTGCACATACCTTCGGGAGAATTGCCGTACGTTTCCAATATATGAGGCGGCAGGGAACCGTGATTTACGCCAATGCGCAGACACGTCTTGTTTTTACGGCATATTTCAAACAACCGGATCAGCAATTCCTTAACCCGGGAACGATCACGTGAAAAATTGCCCGGATTGATGCGTACCTTTTCTGCAACACGTGCCGCTTCAATGGCAGTGGCAGCCGAAAAATGTACATCGGCAATCAGGGGAACGTTTATGCCTTTGGTACGAAGACGCTCCTTTATGAGAGCCAGTGCTTTTACCTGTTCAGGTCCCTGAGTGGTAAGGCGGATCAATTGAGCTCCTTCACGGGCGACCCGTTCACACTGGGCCACAGAGGCTTCAATATCCAGGGTGTCTGTATTGCACATGGTTTGTACGGAAACGGAATTTCCGCCTCCAATGGCCAGGTTCCCGGCATAAACGGTATGCGTTTTCATGGTTACAAATGTATAAAGATTCCCAGGGTAAAGAGCAATTGATTGGGATACCCGTATGTGTAATATTCGTTGCTGTACAATGCGGGATTTTCTATCATAGACAGGGAGTATAGGTAATTTGCCTCAATATGGAATTCAAATGGATGCAATACCAGGGCCAGACCGGCTCCGCCCTGGATGCCGTAATCCATATATATATGGTTGCAGTCAAAGACGACATCCTGTCCCCCGGGATACTCTGTTGTATAATCCACGGCACTCATCCGGTAGCTGCCGTAACAGCCCAGGTTGATCAATATCCTCATTTTCCAGAAATCAACGTGGAATTGGGATGTCAGGGGTATACGGACAACTTCGTAGACCCTTTTAATATCCGGAGTTTCGTATCCCTGTTGTGTATAGGTCAAACCTGTCTGCAACCCAAAATAAGGCATGGTGCCCCAAAGATCATGGTAATATGTGTAGAGCAGGGAAGCGTTTATATAGGAAGGTACGGTGCTTTGTTTCCTGTCGGGATTGAAGTGCACTCCGTTGATAGCGTACCCGCCCCGGATCCCTATCATATGCTGTTTTTCGGGAAGGGTCTGCCCGGCCAGTAAAGGACCTGAAAGCAGCATGACTACCAGGATCAGGCTTTTAACGTTTTCGTGCCGGTACAGTAAGTGTAACATTCTGATTCAATACTTGTTCTATATCAATTGTTTGTGTGAGCTCCATTTTTTCTGCAAGTTCCAGCAAACTGCCTCCTCCCGGAAAGCGGAACAACCGGACTTTTTCTGCCTGCATTCTTTGAGTGACATTGCCGGTATCCCAAATCCCGTTCCCGTTTGTGTCCCCGGTAATACGCAGCGCGTACTTACCGGCTTTCAGGTAGGGGATTACTACCGTTGAATCCGTTTGCACACGATGTGTTCTGAGTACTTGTGTCCGGGCTTCGTTCATCAGGTCTATTATAACAGGAATGAATACGTTTTGTACGTTCAGTGTCAGGGATGCGAAGTCATCTGACAAAAGCGTCTGGAAATTGGTCATCAGGGAATCGTTTTTGAACCCGTTAATATCTGTAAAGACATCGGTAGGTATCAAGTACCTGTATGGCGTACCTTCTAAGTACGTACCGGGGTATATATGATACAGGCATAAATCCAGTGAATCCCGGGTTACTGAAAAAGCCACCGGAACCGTATCTTCCTTCGGGGTAATCCGTGTCATTTGGGTTAGTGTAAAATCCGGATCAACGGGCAAATCGCTAAATTTTAACGTAAAACCCTTGCTAATAAGCACTTCAGGAACAACATCCACCTTAATGTTCATGGTTTCCCTTTTTGGTTTAACAGAAGGTGGAGCCTGTTGTCTTTCTCCGCGCCTTCCCAGGTTGTTCAGGTTGTTCGCATCCTGTTGACCTTCTTCCTCTTTTACCTTAAAGGGGTTGAATCGCAGGGTATCCGTTCGGGGCATAAGCGTCTTCAAGGAGTCATCGGTAGCCATGTAGGTCAGGTGCAGAAATACCGTATCGGGAACGGAAGGAGCAGCAAGCCACCAAACGAGACTGTCCCTGTAATAATTGTGTTGACGAATGATCTGTGAGGAGTCCATTCCGGGAATGACGGCTTTAAGAATTTGGGGATTCTGAGCCCCGAATTTCAGTTCCAGCGCCCTTGGGCGGACTCTGTTGTAACTGCGCAGGTATTGCCTGGACCCGGCCTCTTTGAACAGGAATACGTTCCCTTCTACAGGACGGCGTAACAGACCTGCCGTATCATTGGCAAAATAGGGCTGGATTTCAGCGGCATACGTAAACATACGTTTTTGAGGTATGATCTCATTGTCCAAAAACCCCACCTGTTCGCCACTTGAAGGATCGTACCTGTAATTTCTGTTTTCATCTGTGATGGCAAACAAAGAATACAGGGTATCCTTAAGATTTCGCAAGACAAAATAACCGTAACTATCCGTTCGTGTAGCAGCTACAGGCAAAGATCCTGTCAAAGAAGTATCCGCGGGATTTATATGAAGCAATACGGTGGCGTTTTCTATGGGCAAAAGGGTAGAGGCATCTACCACCAGACCAGAATACATTAAGGAATCAACCCGGTCACCGGTAGAAAAACTGAGTGCAAAAACGGGGAAGGGATTGCCTTCATTATTGTCCTGTATGGCATTTCCGAAATAAAGACTGTATGTGGTATTTGGTAGAAGCTCATTTTCCAGATTTACCACAATACCTTTTCCTTTTGTCCTGACAGTGGGATTTTTTTCCGGAGGAGGCGATAGCATGATGTTTTTGTTGGGATCGACCAATTTTACGTATTCATTGAATTGCAGTTCCACGCGTTTTAATGTGGTACTGACACGGCTTTGATTGACATCGGGAATTGTCGCTGTCAGCAGGGGAGGGATGGAATCCACGGGTCCGCCGGCAGGGGCCGCTGTCGTGTTGGCGCAACTTTGCGGGAGTACCAAAGATGCCACGAATAAAACAAGAGCCCCTGATAAAATACTATTTCTTATGATTTTTTTCATGACTTATTCCGGTTTTACCGTTTCAATGCCTTTGATCTTTTTGAGTTGGTCTACAAGATTGTCCAGATCGGTTTCTTTCTGAACGTATACTTCCAACTCTCCGTCAAAGACATTATCGTGAGCAACAAGCTGAAAGCTACGAATGTTGACACATAAGGTCAACGATACCGTACGGGTGATCTCGTGGATAATTCCCATCCGGTCCTGTCCCCTGAGGTTCAGTTTCGCCAGTGTGGATGAAAGGTGTTGTTTTTTCCACAGCACATTTACAGAGGCATTGTCGTTGCGATGTAGTCTCTTAAGGGCTTCAATGCGTGTACAGTTTACAGAATGTATGTAGAGATCATGTGTTTTCCTGTCAATAAAACCAATCAGCTCGTCGTCTTTTGTGGGACGGCAACAGGGAGCAAAATGGAACGCATTGAAATCTTTTCTTCTTTTCCAGTCAGGAGAAGGTATCCAGGTTACGAATTTACGTGACGGGGTCCCTTTCAGCAATACATCGCGCAATCCGGAAAGATCCAGCATTCCCGCACCTATCCTGCCAAAGAGTTCTTCCTTTGAACCAACGTGATATGCAGCCATCAACTTGTTTATCAAACGGGTATGTGGTTTGATGCCGAATTCCGCCAGCTGTTTGGTTAAAAGACTTCTTCCTTCCTGTATATGGTCAATGCCTTGTTTTTTCAGAGTCTCCAGGATCATGTTACGGGCTTTGGATGTGGTAACACTCCCCAGCCATTCTATCAACACCCTGGATTCCTGAGTGGTTATGATCTCTACCTGGTCTCCACCGCGCAACGGTGTGGAAAGAAGCATCAGCTTTTCGTTGATCTTGGCAGCCAAAGCATGATTTCCTATCTGGGAATGGATGTAGTAGGCAAAATCCAGGGCTGTAGCTCCCTTAGGCAGCATCCGCATTTCTCCTTTGGGTGTAAATACATACAATACCGAGATGAGGTTCCCGGGCTGGAAATTGTCAAAGAACTCCAGGCTTTCGCTGTCTTTTTTCTCCAGGGTTTCGCGTACTTTAGACAACCATCTTTCCATCCCGCTGATCTCGGGTGTGATGCCTTTGTATTTCCAGTGCGCAGCCACCCCCTGTTCGGCAATATCGTCCATACGTTTACTGCGTATCTGGACTTCCAGCCATTTCCCGGATGGTGTCAAAAACGTGGAGTGTAATGCCTCGTACCCGGTTTCTTTGGGTTGTATAAGCCAGTCACGCCGGCGTTCGGGGTAAGCTTCCCAACGCCTGTTCAGCAGACTTTCAATATGGTAACATATTCTGCGTTCTTCCCGGATGTTAGTTTCTTCCGGCCGAAAAACAATGCGCAAAGCAAACAGATCAAAAATTTCTTCAAAAGGGACATTCCTTTTTTTCATCTTTGACCAGATGGAATACGGTGTTTTGATACGTGTGGAAACGGTAAAATTCAGGCCTTCGCCGGCAAGAATTTCTTTAATAGGTTCCAGGAAAGTTTGGGTAATTTCGGTTCCCTGGCGTCCCGTCTCGGCACTGACTTTTTCCTCAATTTCCCTGTATTCCGCAGGCATTGCGTACTTCATCCAGATGTTCTCGATCTCTGATTTGATGGAATACAATCCCAGCTGGTGGGCCAGGGGCGCAAACACGTACATGGATTCTCCCAGGTTGCGGGCCCGTTTTTCCACCGGCAGTTCTTCCAGGTTCCTGAGGTTATGAAGCCTGTCTGCAAGTTTGATAAGAAGTACACGGATGTCCTGGTTGACGGTAAGGAGCATTCGCTTGAACGTTTCTTCCTGTGTTTTGTCCTGTGCGGCAAAAACACGTTCCATTTTGCCGAGTCCATCTACCAGCTCCCCGATTTTTTCCCCGAACATTCCTGCGATCTCTTCCCGGCTGTAGTCGGTATCTGTAAATATGTGATGGAGCAATGCAGTAACGATGGATTTGTATCCCAGGCCTATTTCATCGACAACGATCATTGCCACATCAATGCTGTGCATGATGATGGGATCGCCCGAGATCCGTTTCCGGTTTTTGTGCGCTTCCTTGGCAAACTGATACGCTTTGAAGACCAGCTCGCATTCTTCCGGGCCGGCACAACGCTTCAGGGTCGATTGCCTGAGCGGTTCAAAATGCTGATCTATAAGGTCAGGTGTTTCCAAAAACTATACAATTTATAAGGTTGCGGCAAATTCGGCGATTGGGGCGTTCAGGCTTTCCAGGGCCTGAGGTGTTGGATTTCCCGGAATCTCCGTCCCCGCAGATCGTACTTCCCATTTATGTTTTTCAGACATATTTCCTGCAAAAAGACGTAAATTTTTCAGTCCTCCGCCGCTCCATGAATACCCTCCGAACAGGAATGCCTTTTTATTACCGGGCAGCATGATCTCAATTTCGTGGCAAAGATGGTGCATATTGGGATGCATGCCCGTATTGTAGGAACAGGATCCCAAAACGATCCCGTTGTATTTCCATATCTCTTTTAAAATGAATGACGGATGTGTATTTGATACGTTGAACACGCGTATGTTGCGGATACCGTTCACGGCCAGCTGCCGGGCAATGTGATCGGCTGTTTTTTCCGTATGTCCGTACATAGAAGCATAGGCCAGTACCACGCCCGTGTCTCCTTTACTGGCAGCCCACCGGCTGTACCAGTCAAACACTACGGAAGGCTTTGTACGCCAAACAGGCCCGTGAACCGGACATATGATCCTGATAGGCAGTGTAGCGGCTTTTTGCAGGGCTTTTTCTACCTGCGCTGAAAAACGGCCTATGATATTGGTATAATACCTGAGCATTTCATCTTTGTAATAATCCAGGTTGATCTCATCGTCAAATATCCCGCCGTCCAGCGTCCCAAACGTCCCGAAGGCATCTTGCGAGAACAAAATGTTTTCCTTGGTACAGTATGCCATCATGGATTCCGGCCAGTGTACCATGGGTGTCATGACAAATTGCAGGTTGTGATGCCCCAGTTCCAGGGAATCGCCTTCCTTCACTTCCTGTATCCTTTCTTTCCCGAGTTCCGGGAAATAGATCTCCAGCAGTTTAATGGCCTTGGCATTAGTAACCACCGTGGCCGAAGGATAACGCAGCAGCATTTCGCCTATCATGCCGGCATGGTCCGGTTCCATGTGCAGGATTACCAGGTAATCCAGTTCCCTTCCGTCAAGAATACCCGCCACTTCTTCCATATAGGAACGGTCGCTTCCGTATTCTATGGTATCCAAAAGTGCGGTTTTTTTATCTTTGATCAGGTAAGAATTGTATGAGATCCCGAAGGGGAGGGGCCAGTTGCTTTCAAATAGCGCTTTGTGCCTGTCGTTTGTCCCAATAAAATGAAGGGTTTCCAGAATTTTTGCTGTCATGATCAGAATAAGGTTGTTTTTTGTTCCGCCTCAAAAACTGTGCCTTCACCCGGTATTTCTCCAATAAGACGCAGAAAGTCGGTTTCGTTGATGATCGGAATATTGAGTTTTGTGGCTTTTTGCCATTTGGCCGGTCCCGGTTTTTCCCCGGCCAACAGGTAATTGGTCTGGCCCGAGATTGCCGAGATGACTTTTCCTCCGTGGGATTCGATCAGCTTTTTCATCTCTTCGCGGGAACGGGAAAAATTGCCCGAGATGACAAGCTGTTTTTCAAGCAGCTTGTCAGACAGACGCGCCCTTTCGTCCGTGCCCCGACTGAATGGCAGTCCGGCAGCGCGGAGTTTTTCCAACATGCTGATGATCTGCTGATCGTCGAAATATTGAATGATGGATGATGCGATCTTATCTCCGATCTCGGGAGCCTGAGTAAGTGCTTCTTCCGGTGCATTGCGCAGGTTGTCAAGCGATCCGAAATGGGATGCCAGGTATTTGGCCGTGGTCTCTCCCACGTAAGGGATCCCAATGGCATAGAGAAACCGGTGGAACGGTACATTACGCGAGGCATCTATACTTTTTAACAAATTCTCTGTGGATTTGTCGCCCCAGTTATCCAGGGATTTCAGCATATCAGGAGTAAGGCCGTAAAGGTCCGACGGATCATTGACCAGTCCCTTGTTGTACAATTGTTCCACCAGTGCTTCTCCCCCCAGTATGTTCATGGCTTTACGGCTTATGAAGTGTTCTATCCTGCCTTTGATCTGCGGGGGACAGCTCCGGCGGTTGGGACAGAAATGTTTGGCTTCTTCCGGATCCCGTTCCAATGGTGTCCCGCATTCGGGACAACGAGTTATGTAAAGGAAGGGGACGGTACCTTCAGGCCGCGCTTCAAGGTCTACGCCTACCACCTTGGGTATGATCTCTCCGCCTTTTTCCACAAATACCGTGTCGCCCAGCCGGATATCGTGTAAGGCTATCTGGTCTGCGTTGTGCAGGGAGGCGCGTTTGACGGTAGTCCCCGACAGCAGAACGGGCTCCAGGTTGGCCACAGGGGTTACGGCACCTGTACGTCCCACCTGGAAATCCACAGACAAAAGCTTTGTAGCGGCCTGTTGAGCCTTGAATTTGTAAGCCGTAGCCCATCGGGGACTTTTTGCGGTCATGCCCAGGGCACGTTGCAGGGAAAAATCGTTGACTTTGATCACAACGCCGTCTGTGGCTACTTTCAAACCGGTACGTGCCGTCTCCCAGTGATCCAGGTAATCATTGATTTCTTTAAGGTCACGGCATAATTTCCGGTGTTTTGATACGGGAAATCCCCATTCCAGGGCGGTTTCCATAGCCTGCCAATGGGTATGGATCCCGGGTATGTCAGCTATCAGGTGGTATAGAAAGCAATCCAGGCCGCGACGTTCCACTTCGTCAGCCGATAGTAATTTGAGGGTGCCGGCGGCGGCGTTGCGCGGATTGGCAAACGGTGTTTCCTGCTGTTCCTCTTTCAGAGCGTTCAACTCCCTGAAACTGCTGAAGGGCATGAGAATTTCCCCGCGTATTTCAAATGTTGAGGGCCAGGGAACTTTACAAGAAGCGGCCGGTGGCAGGGATACAGGAATGGATTTGATACGTTCCACATTACGCGTCACATCGTCTCCTACAGTGCCGTCCCCGCGCGTCAGGGCCCTGAACAGTTTCCCGTTTTTATATGTCAGGCATATCGCAGTTCCGTCAAATTTAAGTTCGCATACGTATTCTATTTGCCTGTCCGTATTCTTTGCTATACGGTTGTGAAATTCGGACAAAGCTTCCCGGTTGTAGGTATTGCTCAGGGAAAGCATAGGGTATCTGTGGGGGTACTGACGGAATGCCCGGCTTTCCGTGGATATGTCACTGCCAACGTTTTGGGTAGGAGAATCTTCCGTAACCAGATCCGGGAATTTTTTCTCCAGGGCGGTTAGTTCCTGCAGAAGCATATCGTATTCGAAATCGGTAATGGAGGGTGTATTCAGTACGTAATACTTCTTATTATGCTCATTGATAGCATTTTTCAACTCCCTGACCCGGATGGCAGCCTGACTTCGGTTCATGCAGTAAAGATACGAAGTATATCTGAATTATGGATTATGACCGTTCCAGTGCAGGGTATCGTCCTGAATACGTATTTCCCCGCTTTCGGCCATGGCACGGAGCACTTCCATGACCTGTTCCTTTGACTCGGCAAAAAGGAGGTCCAGTTGTTGTATCTGAACGGGACCTTTGCTGAGGGTCTGACCGATCTTTCCGGCAATTCGTTGGAAGGTCTCATGCGGGTTTTCGCGGCCTTTACGTGCCAGGCAGACATCGCAGATACCGCAATTCCCTGTAGTCCCTTCACCAAAATAAGCCAGCAGTTGTTTGTTGCGGCAGGGGGCATCGGAACTTGCGTATTGCAATATGGCTTCCATCCTTCGTGCGTAGGCATCTTTGCGTTGCAGAAAACGGGCCGGATTCAGGGCTACGTTCCCGGGTTCCAGGCGGTGTGTGTGCAAAAAAACCTGGGGGGATCTTTTCCGGGGAATGTAAGCAATGACTCCCAGGCGCGACAAATGGATCAGGTATTCGCCTATGACACGCGGGGCGTTGCGGCTGATATTGGCCAGGTATTGCTCGTCTATGGAAACGAATCCGTTGAAAAGACCGGAATAAGTGCGCAATAGTAATTTAATAAAGGTATCCAGGCGCGGGTTGGCAATTTGTACACGATACAATTCATCCCGGGATACCCGGAACATGATGCGTGAAGGATTGTCCACTTCTTCGGTCAGGGAAATGTAACCTTCCTGTTCCAGGCTTTGCAGGGCATACCAGAGTGTGGAAGGATGTTTTTTCCTGCGCCGGGCAAATTCTTCCAGTTTGAAATCGAATTGTCTTTCGGCCCCTTCCCCGTAACCCAATCCCAGGAAGGAATAGAGATCCTGGTAAGTTTCACGTATGAGTTCCGGATCAGGAAATGAAACCGAATAGATCTGCTTCAGGCGTTTGGCATCGGAAGGGTTGTAAAGCAGCACGGCATACGCTTTTTCCCCGTCTCTTCCTGCACGGCCTGCTTCCTGAAAATACGCCTCTGGCGAATCGGGAACGTCAAAGTGACAGACAAAGCGGACATCGGGTTTGTCAATCCCCATTCCGAAGGCGTTGGTGGCTACCATAACGCGGATCTCGCCCTTCTTCCAGGCATCCTGTTTGGATGTCCTCTGCCGGGAATCCATCCCGGCGTGGTACGCATCGGCTTTGACGCCGTTAAAAAGGAGGAACTCGGCAACATCCTCGGCTTTTTTTCTTTCCCGGACGTACACCAGGCCGCTGCCTTCCACACCCTGCACAATACGAAGGAGCTGTCCCATTTTATCCTCGGCCTTTCTGACAACATATGCCAGGTTCCTGCGCTCGAAAGAACTTTGAAATACTTTGTGATTTTTGCGAAATTGCAATTTTACCGTGATGTCTTCAACAACCTGTGGCGTAGCCGTGGCAGTAAGCGCCAGAACGGGCACATCGGGGAAAATTTCCCTGAATTCGGCAATACGCAGGTAAGAGGGACGAAAATCGTACCCCCATTGGGATATGCAATGGGCTTCATCCACTACCAACATGGAAGGTTCCATTTTGCGTACCCGTACACGGAATAATTCGGTTCCCAGGCGCTCGGGAGAGAGGTAGAGAAATTTATAGGATCCGTATGCGGCATTGTCCAGGGCGATGTCAATTTCATAGGCACTCATCCCTGAATGAACACAAAGTGCCTTGATTCCCAGTGTCTTCAGCTTTTCTACCTGGTCATTCATTAGAGCGATCAACGGGGTGACGACTATGCAAATGCCTTCTTTGATCATGGCAGGGACCTGGAAACATATGGATTTTCCTCCTCCGGTGGGTAAAAGAGCCAGGGTATCCGTCCCTTCGAAAATTGAAGCTATAATATCTTCCTGGTTTTCACGGAACGAAGCGTAACCCCAGTAACGGAGCAGGGTCTGTCGGAATATTTCGGAATGATTTTTGTGCATAATCCCCTTATTGCAAAGATAAATAAAATGAGTATCTTAGCAACTTGGTTTAAAAAGAAATCAACTCCGTTTTATTAATTATTTATTTATTGATTATGAGCAAAATAGATCTATCCAAGTATGGGATTACGAATGTAGGGGAGATTGTTTACAACCCTTCTTACGAAGAATTGTATCAGGCAGAAATGGACCCCGCCAATGAAGGGTTTGAAAAAGGTGTTCTGACCAATATGGGCGCCGTCAACGTGCTTACCGGCCGTTTCACGGGCCGTTCCCCAAAAGACAAATTTATTGTTAAAGATGCAACTACCGAAAATACGATATGGTGGGATGGTGTTGTAAACAAACCCATTACCACTGAAGTCTGGAATTCACTCAAGACTATAGCACAGGATCAGCTTTCGGATGCAAAGAAATTGTATGTGGTAGATGCTTTCTGCGGAACCAACGCAGATACACGCCTGAAAGTGCGTTTTATTATGGAAGTGGCCTGGCAGGCTCATTTTGTAACCAATATGTTCATCCGTCCTTCGGTTTATGAACTTGAAAATTACGGAGAACCCGATTTTGTGATGATCAATGCTTCCAAGGCAACCAATCCCAACTGGAAAGAGCAGGGCATGCATTCAGAGGTGTTTGTGGTATTCAACCTGACCGAGCGTCTTTCCGTAGTGGGCGGCAGCTGGTACGGCGGTGAAATGAAAAAAGGTATTTTTTCCATGATGAATTATTACCTGCCTTTGAAAGGTATTGCAGCCATGCACTGCTCGGCCAACGTGGGCGAAGAAGGTGATGTGGCTATTTTCTTTGGTCTCTCGGGTACGGGCAAGACCACCTTGTCTGCCGATCCCAAACGTTATTTGATAGGGGACGACGAGCACGGATGGGACGACCACGGCGTGTTCAACTTTGAAGGCGGATGTTATGCCAAATGTATTGACCTCAGCCAGGAAAAAGAACCGGATATCTGGAGAGCCATCCGCAGGGATGCTTTGCTGGAAAATGTAAAAGTTTTGCCTGATGGCACACCCGATTTTCACGACGGATCCATCACTGAAAACACCCGTGTTTCCTATCCCATATACTTTATAAATAAGATTGTGCTGCCTACAAAGGCAGGACATGCCAAGAAAGTGATCTACCTTTCTGCTGATGCCTACGGGGTATTGCCTCCTGTTTCTATTCTGGATGACAAACAGGCCCAATATCACTTCCTGTGCGGGTATACTTCCAAACTGGCCGGTACCGAACTGGGGATAACCGAACCCGTTCCTTCTTTTTCAGCTGCTTTCGGGGAAGCTTTCCTGACCGTTCACCCGACCATCTACGCTAAAAACCTGGTAAAGAAAATGAAAGAGCACGATGCCAAAGCTTACCTGGTGAATACGGGATGGAACGGAACCGGCAAACGTATCTCCCTGAAAGAAACACGTGCCATTATAGATGCCATTCTGGACGGCAGCATTGATGAAGCGCTTACCAAGCACATTCCCGTAATGAATCTGACCATTCCCACCCAATTGCCCGGTGTTTCTTCAAATATCCTGGATCCCCGCAATACTTACCAGGATGCAAAAGAATGGGAAAAGAAAGCCGTTTCTCTGGCTACCAAATACATTAAGAATTTTGAAAAATACTGTGATACCCAGGCTGCCCGCGATTTGATCCCTTCCGGACCGCAGTTGCCGTAGTATTGCGTAGGACTAAAAATGAAGGTGACTAGAAAGTCAAATTGACTGCTAGTCACCTTTTTTATTGTGGATCTGGCCAATACTTCCAGCGGATGAGGCAGCAGCCCAGAGAGGACGTGTCCACCCCCGGACACGGGCAGGGGGAGGGGCCCGCAATATATGAGTTCTTGCACAGCAAGAACGAAGTAGATTGTGGGAGGGGCCGAAGTGGAGTGAAGCGGAACGGAGTTCCTCCGGGGGCTGGCTGCCTCTCCGTACTAGAAATTCAGGATCTTATGAAAGTCAAATTCTTCCGGGTTGGGCACGATGGCTTTGGCGGTTTCGTAATCCGCTTCTGTGATGTAGTCCATAATGTGACGCATGTAGAACTGGACTTCGTGTGATTTCATATTCACAACGCGGGGAGGGATCTTCCCGGTTAACGGATCCTGCAGGTCCTGCAAAAACAGCGGTATGATCTTGCCGTTGCCGTCACGGCAAACCATGCAGCCGCTTACACCCTTGATGAAGAGTTCGTAAACACCCATTCCCAGCATGGAGCAATATTCCAGGTCAAAGGATTTTGGGGTGATACAGCGTACTTCGTACCCCACTTCCACCGGACGTGTCTTGACTTTTATTCCGAGTTCTTTCATTTTCTTTTCCACCAGGTGATCAATGATGTGGGATTTGGATATTTTACCCAGTTCAGGATGGCCGTGGTCATCATAGGTAAAGGCAATCCCTGAATTCTTTACATCTTCTTCCGAAAGGGATTGGAAAACACCTTCAGAGATCATGATGCAACCGTAAGGGATGTTGCGGATCTGCCGTTTGATCACGGAAGATACGATCAGGTTCACGATCTTGTCTATGGTCATCTGGGTCTTGTAGAACATTTCCGATATGATGATCATGGGAAAATGGCAGGAAGAACCTATCCCGAAAGCCAGGTGGCCTGCCGAGCGTCCCATGGCCGTAACAATGAACCAGTTTTCGCTGGTACGGGCGTCTTCGTAAACGGTCCGTCCCAGGTCGGTGCCTTGTGCCTTGGCACTCTGGTAACCGAATGTGGGAATACCTTCGGGTAACGGCAAATCGTTATCTATGGTTTTGGGAACATGTATGTTGGCTATGTTGTATTCTTTCTGGACCAGGAACTTGGAAATGCGGTTTGCCGTAGAGGCAGTATCGTCGCCGCCAACGGTAACAAGCAGCTTTACATTGTTCTCCTTGAAGAATTCCAGGTTGAAACGTTCTTCAAAATCCTTGTCTGTAGGTTTAAAACGGCTCATGCGAAGGTACGATCCGCCACGGTTGAAAATCATATCTGCCATGTCAAAATCCAGATCTTCCTGACGGCATTTCTCTTTGCAGAACAAGCCGGTATACCCGCCGTGCAATCCAATTACACGGTAACCTTTAGTAATGAATGTTTTGGTAATGGTGCCCACTACGGTGTTTATCCCGGGGGCAGGGCCGCCACCGCATAGTATGGCTATTGAAGGTTGTTTTTCCATATCTGATGTTTTTAAGAAGCGACAAATTTAGGGAAAAAGCTTTGTTTAAGGAAATGATACGGCATTAAGTTGCTTCAGCCGGCTCCAGATTTTTTGCACCGGGAATCCCATAACGTTGAAATAACTGCCTTCAATACGTTCAATACCTATGTATCCGATCCATTCCTGCACACCGTAGGATCCTGCTTTGTCGTACGGCTGATACCTTTTTATATAATAGTCTGTCTCGCTATTGCTTAATTCGGAAAACCAGACGAGAGTCTGATCTTCAAAACCCTCAGAGATAGCAGGGTTTTTTCCGGAACGCAGGTAAACGCCGGTAATTACCTTATGGCACCGCCCGGAAAGGTGCTGCAGCATGTTTCGTGCTTCTTTTTCCGAACCGGGTTTGCCCAGCACCCTCCATTGACCCGGGGTTTCGAATGTAAAAACAAGGGTATCTGCCGTGATCAGCAATTCATCAGCCTTGAGCTGCCGTGGAAATGCCAGTGATTTGGACCGTGCCAGCCATAACGGAATTTCGCAGGGGTCCATGTCAGCAGGAAAATTCTCTTCATCTATTCCGTGAACCGGTTCAACGGTAAACGGCAGATTGGTACCTTCCAGAAGGTGTTTTCTGCGTGGGGAAGCCGAGCCGAGTATTATCCTGAAGTTTGTATGCATAGGTTATTCCGAGGAGGCTTCCAGCATATCTTCAGGTACGTTTTCCTTTTCCTTATACCATTTTCCGTGTAGCCTGAGCGTCTGTTCCACCAGGTCCCGTACACAACCCCTTCCTCCCGGAAAAGGAGATATATAACGGGATATATGACGCACCTCGGGCGCCGCATCGGCAGGGCAGAAAGGAAGGCCGCAGGCTTTCATTGGAGGAATATCCGGTATGTCATCACCGGCATAAGCCACCTGGTCAGGGTCAAGATCGTATTTTTTGCAAAAATCCAGGAACGGGGGAATCTTGTCCCGGGCTCCCGAATAAATATCTTTAACCCCTATGTTTCGATAACGTTTTTCCACCGACGATGACACTCCTCCCGTGATAATGGCCACGGGATACCCGTGTTCCACGGCTATCCTTATGGCATAGGCATCACGTGCATAGTGTGTTCTGAAAAGATCTCCGTCCGGCATGGACATTACACCTCCGTCTGTAAGTACTCCGTCAACGTCAAAAGCAAATGCTTTGATCTTATGGAGCTGGCTTTTGTAATTACTCATAATGTTGCAAAGTTATTATATTTGCATCACAAACACACAGGTATATGCGTAATTTTCGTTTCCCGGGTTTTGCCATATTGCTTCTGGCAGCTTCTTTTTTTATCGCCTGCGATAATACAGGAACCACCACCACATTTACAGGAATGGTAACGGATGCACAGACGGGAGAACCCATCAAAGGAGTATCGGTAACTGTTATGCCATTCAGTCTGGGAGAAGAAACCGCTGATGACGGAACGTATTCCATAGAACTTCCCCGGACTACTGAAAACGTATACCTGGTGTTCAGTATCCCCGGCTACGACAGCTGGCAAACAGAATCCATGCCCCTTTCTCCAAAAAGGAAAAATCTCTATACCATTGATGTTTCTTTGGAGCCCCGTATAGCCAAAGCGGTACTTTCTTCAAACACCGTAGATTTTGGAGCGGATGCCCTGACCGTGGAACGTACCCTTTCCAATCCGGGAAGTGACACGTTACGTTGGAATTTTCTGGAGCTTTATTTTCCGGAATGGCTTACTGTTGAACCTGTTGACGGTGTGCTGGTCATGGGTGAATCCCAAACGATTACCTTCAATTGTGACCGTACAGGTCTGTCTATTGGAAATCAAAGCGCGGAAATTCAGCTGGTAGGCGGACAAACTCCGCTGACAGTAGAAGTCCTGCTGCTTGTTGAAGGAGCCGTGTTGTCTGTCAAGAACACGGAATTTGATTTTGGGGAAGAAGAAACACAGCTGCAGACTACGCTTTCAAATTCGGGAAATATTCCACTGGAATGGCATTTGGAAGAATCATTGCCTGCCTGGCTGTCCTGGGAGCCCGGAGTAAGCGGCAGCGTTGCAGCAGGGGAAGAAAGCCGGATCACTGTCCTGGCCGACCGTTCAGCACTTGATTACGGATCTTATAGCTTCAGCACCCGTTTGCTTTCAAACGGGGGAGATACTTCGTATGTTTTTTCCATTACAAAAACACAGGACCTGCTGCAAATTGCGCCCCAATCTATCGATTTTGGGACACAGGAAACGGAACGGACATTGACTGTATCCAGGCTCTCGGGAATTCATGACGTACCATTTTCCGTTACGTGTGAAGATCCGCTTTTGAGTCTTTCCATGGAACAAGGAAGCATTACCCGGGAGGTCAACTCGGCAGAGATCCGTATTGAACTCGACAGGGAAAACATCCCGGCAGGGATATCGGAAAGCACCATAACCATCAACGCACCGGAACAACAATTTAACGTGCAGGTAACGTATTCCACTGCGGCCGTACTACCGGATGTGACCACCGACGGTTTTGGACCGGACCAGACTTACCGGTTGCGTTTCCTTGGGACGCTTGTAAGCAACGGGGGAGGATCGGTTGTTCAGCACGGACATTGCTGGGGAACAAACCCGGCACCGGATCCGGACAACGGATATTGCTCACAACTGGGATCTGCAGGGGAAGGCCAATCGTTTACCTCGTACCCGGAAAAATTGCCACAGGCAGGGACAACCTGGTATTTCAGGGCGTATGCCATCAATGAAATGGGAACTGCTTACGGGGAAACAAAAACCTTGATATACAATCCTCCGGTCCTAAGTAATCCCGCATTACAATTTGATGATTTTTTACAGGATAAACTCATCTTCAGGCTAAACAGAGTTGGGGAAACTCCATATTCAGAACATGGTTTCGTCTGGAATACCGAAGGAACCGTTCCGGAAATAGATTCCGATAATGTGATCTACTTGGGGACAAAGGTAGAAGGGAATTATGTAATATACCAAATGAATGATCCTGACAGAGGTAAAAGGTACACTATGCGCGGTTTTGCCATCAATAACCTAGGTATATCTTATTCAGATACCGTATCATTATATGTAGACATTCAACTGCCTGAAGTTATAACGGGTGAAGATGTAAGTAACATATCCTATTACGAAGCCGTTTTGGAAGGAAATGTTCAAACTATCGGTTCCGAGAGTATCCTGGACTACGGACATTGTTGGAGCATTACTCCGACTCCTGATATCAGCAATGAACGTACGAAACTTGGAACAATCCAGAATACAGGAAATTACACCTCACAAGCTACCGGATTACTCATCAACACCAGGTACTATTACCGATCCTACATACAAACTACCCTGGATGTATATTATGGTGAAGTACATGAATTTACTACACTTAGAGATGATGCTGTAGTTGCTCAGGACGGTCTGAAGATGTATGTTACTACCAACAACACTCCCAAAGCTTACGAATGGACAGGGCATGTGCCTGATCTTACCGTCTCTAACGGCATTACCTACAATACTGCAAACAAACCATCAGGCACCCGTGCCGCTATATCTTTCAATGGAAGCAGCGGCTATTTGCTGAGCCGTTATTACAACCCGTTATCCGGAGCCGACCGGGGCACGTTCAATTTCTGGATGCGTTTCCGTAACAAAATGAACAAATCCCTGGTATATCCTTTCTTCGGGT
>JBAZHT010000006.1:0-54438 GCA_041652255.1 Bacteroidales bacterium | reverse complement strand
GAATGTAGCTGCGCATGATGCTGCGCAATGTCCCCAGCTCCTTTTCGTATTCCCGGATACGTGTCCTGTTGGTGGCTTCTGTTTTGTTGATGCGTTCAATCAACAGGTCAATTTTTTCCCGTTCTTCCGTCAGGCGTAAATTCAGGGTATCGTTGGTCGTACTCAGGGAGTCGTATTCGGAGCGTAATTGGATCATTTGTTGGGTCAGTTGTTCTTTTTCAAGGTTTAATTCCTTGATCATTCCGCCGCGGTCTATCCAGACCCATGCCAGTGCGCCTATTAAAAGGACGGCAACGGCGGCTAAAACAATGATAATGGTTTTCAGATTCTTTTCCATGATAGCTGGTTTTTATATTACAAAAATAGTAAAAAAGACCTACATTTGTTTATTATCAATAAATCAATATGATTATGCAAGGATTTAACATGGGAAAGTACCTGCTTCGCGTGGTAAAATACATCATTTTTTATGCCATTCTCATCTTTTTGATGTTGGTTGTTGTTTATTTCACCAGCAGCAACCAGGAGATCACCTTTTGGGAACTGATCCGTCCCGGACAGCAGACCAATCTGATCATACTCATTGTTGCTTTTTCTGTTGTTTACCCGTTTATAGGGTTCACCAAACAGAAAATATATACCAACGGGCCTTTTGACCAGGACAAAGACGCTGTCGTCAGGATTTTTACCGAGTCAGGCTTTATACAGGCATCGGATAACGACGGGAAGCTGGTTTTCAAGGCAAAACGCATAACCATGCGCATTTTCCGCGTTTTTGAAGACAAGGTAACACTGGATTATACGGACAATCCACTGGTTATGGAAGGCATGCGGCGCGATGTACAACGTATTGCCCGTCACATGGAGCATTATTTTCGTTCAGAAAAACAAACACCAGATAACGATTAACGAAAATCCCGCAAAAAGCAACGTGGAATAGGCGTAAGAGATCTTCCGTAGCAGGGGGATTATCCGCTGGTTGTTTAGACCCAGGGTATGAAAAGCCGACCAGAAGCCGTGGTTGATGTGAAGCCACAGGGCGGTGAACCAGATCATGTAACAAACGGCTATCCACGGAGTCCCCAGGTAGCCGGTTACCAGCAGGTACCCGTCTTCCGGCTCCCCTCCGGTAAATTGCTGCCACTGCATTTTGGTCCAGAAATGGGACAGGTGCAGGACCAGGAATCCCAGGACAATACATCCCAGAATGATCATGTTGCGGGCAGCCCAATTGTCAAATCCCATTCCCGGGGATTTGCTGCGTGATGCATAGGACACCGGTCCGCGTGCCTTTAGGTTGTGCAGGGTAATGATGAAGGAGTACCCTATATGTACAATAAAACCCAGGGCCAAAACCGGGACCATGACCTGAACCAGTGGATTGGTCCCCATGAAATCCGTAACTTTAAGGTACACCTCCGGACCCCATAAAATGGTCAGGTTTGCAATTACATGGAGTGTCAGGAACAAGATCAGAAAGAGTCCTGTCACACTCATGATCACTTTTTTTGCAAGGAACGGTAACATAACGGATATACGTGTCTATCGCAAAGATACACGGTTTTTTATATATCTTTGTATGAAATCAAGGATAAAATCATGAAGTATTCTTCACTATTGCTCAAATTAAGCGGTGAGAGTCTGGGCGGTGTCAACGGACAAAGTCTGGACCCGCTGATGCTGCAAAGGTATGCCCGGGAGATCAAGCCCCTGGCAGAAGCCGGCATCCGGATAGCCATAGTAACGGGAGGCGGAAACATATTCCGCGGATTGCCGGGAACTGGAAAAGGTGTGGACCGTGTGCACGGAGACCGTATGGGAATGCTGGCTACTACCATAAACAGCATTGCCCTGGCAGATGCCCTTGAGGATGAAGGAATGAAAGCGTTGGTGTATACGGCAACTCCCATGGAGGCGGTTGCCCGGTATTACAACAGGGATCATGCACTGGCAGAAATGAATGCCGGGACTATAGTGCTGCTATCCGGGGGCACGGGGAATCCTTTTTTTACAACGGATTCCGCAGCTGCTTTACGCGCAGTTGAACTGGGTGTGGACGTGTTACTCAAAGGAACGCGGGTGGATGGCGTATACACCGCCGATCCGGAAAAGGATCCCGGTGCGGAAAAATTTGAAGCATTGACTTTTGACCGGGTGCTGGAGAAAAACCTGAAAATTATGGATACGACGGCTTTTACCTTGTGTCGGGAAAACAAGATGCCCGTGATCGTATTCAATATGAACGTACAGGGGAATCTCCAAAAGCTTGTCAACGGGGAAGCGATAGGAACAATAATAAAATAAAAATATGTTATGGAAATAAGTGATGCAAAACAAGTATTGGAACAGGCCAAAGGCAAAATGCACAAAGCCGTTGAATACCTGGAAAATGAGTTGGGTACATACCGGGTGGGGAAGGCCAACCCGACCGTTTTTTCCGGGGTGACCGTGGAATATTACGGTACTTCAACCCCTTTGTCACAAGTAGCCAGCATCTCGGCACCGGATGCACGGACCATGGTCATTCAGCCATGGGAAAAGAACCTTATCCCCGTAATTGAGAAAGCCATAATGGCGGCCAATCTGGGGTTTACTCCCCAAAACAACGGGGAAATCATTCGCATACAGGTTCCTCCGCTGACCGAGGAACGCAGGCGTGATTTGGTAAAAAAAGCCAAAGCCGAGGGGGAAAATGCCCGTATCAGCATCCGTAATGCCCGTCGAGACGGGGTGGATGTGCTGAAAAAATACCAAAAAGACGGGTTGTCCGAGGATGTAGTAAAAGATACCGAAGGGCTTATTCAGAAAGAGGTGGAAGCCTTTTCCAAAAAGGTAGAGGAAATACTGGCGGAAAAAGAAACGGAGATCATGACGGTCTGAAAGACCGGGAAGTTCCACCTCCCTTAGCTCCCTGCGGGGAGCTTTTTTTATTGGTGAATGGCCTGGATGCCAGGCAATTCCTTGCCTTCAAGGTATTCCAGCATGGCCCCACCGCCGGTGGAAACGTAGCTGACCTTTTTAGCATAACCCATTTGCGTAACGGCAGCTACGGAATCACCGCCGCCAACCAGCGAAAAAGAGCCGTTGCGGGTGGCCTCGGCCACAAATTCCACAAGACGGAGTGTCCCGTTGGCAAAATTGGGCATTTCAAATACGCCGGCCGGCCCGTTCCACAAAATGGTTTTGGAAGCCATAATGACTTTTTTCCAGGTTTCCAGAGCCTTGGGACCCGCATCCATACCTTTCCATCCGTCGGGGATCCGGTCAACCGGGCAAACAGTGGTTTTGGCATGGTTGTCAAAAGCATCTGCTGCGATGACATCTTCAGAAATATAAATTTTTACGCCTTTTTCTTCGGCTTTTTTCATGATTTCCAATGCCAGGGGCATCTGGTCGTCTTCACACAGGGAGTCTCCGACATTGCCTCCGCGGGCTTTCACAAAAGTAAAGCTCATTCCTCCGCCTATGATCATGTTGTCCACTTTATCCAGCAGGTTCTCAATAATGGTGATCTTGCCGGAGACTTTGGCTCCGCCCAGAATGGCGGTCATGGGATGTTCAGGGGATCTGAGTACTTTATCAATGGCTTTGATCTCACCTTCTATCAGGAAGCCGAACATTTTATCGTTCGGAAAATGAGCAGCTATCAGGGTTGTGGAAGCATGAGCCCTGTGAGCCGTTCCAAAAGCGTCGTTTATATAGCAATCGGCATAGGAGGCAAGGGTCGCGGTGAATTTTTTCTGGCTTTCCTTAACGGCGATCTTGGCTGCTTTTTTTTCTTCATCTGAAGCATCGGGGGCCAATCCGCGCGGTTTGCCTTCCTCCTCGGCATAAAACCGCAGGTTTTCCAGCAACAGGACCTCTCCCGGTTTCAGGGCAGCGGCCATATTGGCGGCTTCTTTTCCCATGCAGTCGGGGGCAAAGAGCACGGATGTGCCCAGTAGTTTTTCCACCTGGGGAATGATGTGTCTCAGGGAGAATTTGTCCTCGGCTTTTTTAGGCCGTCCCAGGTGAGACATGATGATGAGCGATCCGCCGCTTTCCAGGACTTTTTTAAGTGTGGGGATGGCTGCCCGTATGCGGGTGTTGTCCGTTACCTGAAATTCCGCGTTCAGCGGTACATTGAAATCTACACGCACAATGGCGCGTTTTCCTTTAAAGTTGTAGGTACTGATGTTTTGCATTTCTTCCATTATTTGAGTAGTGCAAAGATACATTTTTTATATATCTTTACCCTATGCAACTATTATGTCCTGTGTCCTGGCCGGATTACCAGTTGTTGGATTGCGGGAACGGAGAGAAACTGGAAAAGTTCGGACCGTATATACTTATACGTCCCGAACCCAAAGCCTTGTGGGCAAAAACCGAGACAACGGAACAATGGTTGCGGCAGGCTCATATCCGTTTTATCCAGGGAGCCGGATTAGGCAAAGCCGGGAAAGAAGACAGCGGTACGTGGGAAAAATTGAATAAAGTTCCTGACCGGTGGAACATTCAGTATAAAAAACTATTTAAATTGCGTCTGGGCCTGACTGCTTTCAAGCATGTAGGGGTCTTTCCGGAACAAGCACCCAACTGGGACTTCATTTACCGGAAAGTTCTGGAGCTTAAGGAGCAGGATCCCGGAAACACTCCAAAGGTATTGAACCTGTTTGCTTATACGGGGGCGGCATCATTGGCTGCCCGGGCAGCAGGGGCAGAGGTCGTACATCTGGATGCTGTTCGCCAGGTCCTAACCTGGAGTCGCGAAAACATGGAAATGAGCGGGTTGAACGGGATCCGCTGGATCCTGGAAGATGCTTTTAAATTTGTGAAAAGAGAGGTGCGCCGGGGCAATACGTACCAGGGGATTATCCTGGATCCGCCGGCTTACGGACACGGCCCCGACGGGGAAAAATGGAAACTGGACGACTGCCTGTTTTCTCTTTTGCAGGAATGTTCCCGGATTATGGCCGGAAAAGATGCGTTTATGGTGCTGAATTTGTACTCCAACGGGTATTCCGCTTTACTGGCAGACTCCCTTGCCCGGGAATGTTTTCCGAAAAACGGGGATTATGCTTTCGGAGAGTTGTATCTGAAAGATCAGTACGGGAAAAGATTGCCTTTGAGTGTCTTTTCCAGGTTGGAATTGAAATAAATTTAAAATAGAAAGACATGAATCTGTTGACCGTTTACTGGGATGTGGATCCCGTGATTTTCTCGCTGGGAAGAATTCATATCCGTTATTACAGTTTGTTTTTTATTATCGCATTCACCATAGGGTATTACCTGTTTAAGTATTTCTTTAAAAGAGAGCAGGTTCCCCTGAAAATCCTGGATCCGCTGCTTTATACGCTGATCATAGGAACTTTGGTGGGAGCACGTCTGGGACATTGCCTGTTTTACCAACCGGATTATTACCTGGCCAATCCCATTGAGATACTGTATGTGTGGGAAGGGGGGCTGGCCTCCCACGGAGGGGCCATTGCCCTGTTGCTTGCCATGTGGTGGTTTGCGCATCATTACGGAAAGAAACACCAGTTCAGTTTCCTGTGGATTATGGACCGGCTGGGTATTACCGTGGCCCTGGCGGGATGTTTCATTCGTATGGGGAACCTGATGAATTCGGAAATATACGGGAATGAAACCACCATGCCCTGGGGATTTGTATTCCTGCGCAACGGGGAACTGGTGCCCAAACACCCCACACAATTGTACGAGGCCCTTTCCTACCTGGCCCTGTTTATACTGCTTTTATTCCTGTACAGAAAACAGCTGCCACGGCTGAAAGAGGGCACTCTTTTCGGGATCTTTTTAGTGGTGTTGTTTGCTGCCCGTTTCTTTATTGAATATATCAAAGAACCGCAGGTCCCGTTTGAAGAAACCATGGCATTGAATATGGGGCAAATACTGAGTATTCCTTTTATCTTTGCAGGCGCTGTAGTTTTGCTATACAGTATAATGAGGGGTAAGCCGGCATTAAGGACGGTCCCGCAGGAAAAGAAACCTGAAAAAGAACCGCCGCTGAGCAGTACCCGCGGAACCTATTGAACCCACTGACTGCACTATGCCAAAAACAAAATCACAAGTCGTAATCAAAAACAAACGCGCCTCTTTTGAGTACGAGTTCATAGATACCTATACGGCAGGGATCGTTCTGACCGGCACGGAGATCAAATCCATCCGTGCAGGCAAAGCCTCGCTGGTAGATTCCTATTGTTATTTTGTGGGCAATGAATTGTACGTGAAAAACATGAACATTTCGGATTACTGGTGGGGGTCATTCAACAAACACGATCCCCGGCGGGACCGTAAATTGTTACTTAACAGGCGGGAATTGAACAAACTATACCGGGCAACCCGCGAAAAAGGACTGACAATTGTGGTAACCAAATTGTTCATAACAGATAATGGTTATGCAAAACTGAATATCGCACTGGCCCGCGGGAAACGGGAGTACGACAAGCGGGAAACCATCAAGGAAAAAGACATGAAAAGGGAATCGGACCGGATGGCCCGGTTGTGATTTTTCCCTTGTTCTAGTCTGTACTTCCTCCCGGATAAGGGACAAAGAAGGATATACCAAGAATAATAAGCAATATTACGCCGGATATGATCAATGGCCACAATATGCCCATGCTTTCCAGGGCTGACCACAAACCATTTTCCTGGTAATCAAGATACCATTGTCCTGGGGTTGATAAAGGAGTAATCATAATTTTATTGTTTTATTATAGATACAATTTTAGCGATTAATGCTGCAACAAACAAGATTTCTGTCCCCGTACCCGTTGTCTACACGGGTTACCGGCGGCCAGAATTTGTGAGGTACGATCCATGACAGCGGGTAAACCGCCTTTTCACGGGAATAAGGATGTGTCCAGTTATCCGAACAAACTTCCACGGCCGTATGGGGTGCATTTTTCAACAGGTTGTCCTCTGCGGTTCCCGATGAACCGTCTTCCCCGGTCAGGGCTTTACATTCTTCCAGGATGCTGAGCATGGCCTCGGCAAAACGGTCCAGTTCTTCTTTTGATTCGCTTTCCGTAGGTTCCACCATGAGGGTGTCGTGTACGGGGAAGGAAAGAGTAGGGGCATGAAATCCGTAATCCATAAGGCGTTTGGCAACATCCGTGGCATCGGCCCCGTACGTTTTGCCAAAATGACGCAGGTCCAGGATGCATTCGTGGGCTACAAAACCGTTTTCCCCGCAGTACAAAGTCGTATATGCCGGGGCCAGTTTTTTTGATAAGTAATTTGCATTCAATATGGCATACTCCGATACCCGGCGCAGGCCGTCGCGTCCCAGTAATTTTATATAACCGTAAGTAATCGGCAATAACAGAGGGAATCCATAGGGAGTAGCTGCCACCGTTTTTCCGCCTCCGCAATCAGCCAGGGGATGCCCGGGCAGGTAAGGAGCCAGTTCTTTGGTGCAACAAATGGGCCCTACACCGGGACCTCCTCCTCCGTGAGGCATGGCAAAAGTCTTGTGCAGGTTCAGGTGGCAGACATCGGCCCCAAAAAGCCCCGGGTTGGTAATGCCCACCTGGGCGTTCATATTGGCTCCGTCTATATATACCAGCCCTCCGTTTTGGTGTACAATGTCGCAAATTTCACAAATGGCCGGTTCAAAAACACCATGCGTGGAAGGGTATGTGATCATCATGCAGGAAAGGGTATCCTTGTATTGGCCGGCTTTTTCCCGCAATTCTTCAACATCTATGTTTCCCTGTTCATCACATGCCACAATCACAATATCCAGGCCGGCCATAGCCGCACTGGCCGGATTTGTCCCATGGGCCGATGAGGGGATGAGTGCAATGTTGCGGTGCCCCTGTCCGTTTTCTTTCTGCCAGGAGCGAATGACCATAAGACCGGCATATTCCCCGGAAGCCCCGGAGTTGGGTTGAAGCGAACAGGCATTCAGGCCGGTGATTACGGACAGATCGTGTTCCAGTTCCCGGATAAGCTGCATGTAACCTTCCACCTGGTATGAAGGGGCGAAGGGGTGAATGGAATTCCATTCACTCCAGCTTAACGGCATAAGTTCTACGGCTGCATTGAGCTTCATGGTACAGGATCCCAGAGGGATCATAGAATGTGCCAGGGAGATATCGCGTGTTTCCAACGTTTTTATGTAACGCATCATCTCTGTTTCAGAGTGGTATTTGTTGAATACCGGTTCTTCCAAAACAGGCGTGGAACGTTCCATGAATGTCGGGATTTGCGGTTCATAGCGTGTTGCGCCGGGGGGAATGGTAAAGATCTTCAGGATCGCTTCCAGTTCCCGGTCGTTCGACAATTCGTCAAAAGACATCCGGACGCTCTGTGAATCGGGATAGAAAAAATTTATTTTCAGGGTTTGTGCGTTGGCTTTGATACGCGCAGCATCCACTCCTGTCAGTTCTAGGGTATCAAAGAAGTTTTTGTGTTTCAAGGTTAAGCCATTGGCAGCTAAAATGCCGGCAGCAACATGGGCATAGTACCTCCCGTTTTGTGCAATTTCACGGACACCTTTGCTTCCGTGATAAACGGCATACATACCGGCCATGGTGGCCATCAGGGCTGTTGCCGTGCAAATATTGGAAGTGGCTTTTTCTCGTTTGATATGCTGTTCGCGTGTCTGAAGTGCCAGGCGGTAAGCAGGGTTGCCCAACCTGTCCACGGAAAGTCCTACTATACGCCCGGGAAGGTTGCGGCGGTATTTGTCGGAGCAGGCAATATACCCTGTAATGGGACCACCGAATCCCAGGGGAAGTCCAAAACGCTGGGCACTTCCAACGGCAATGTCGGCACCCCATGCGGCCGGTTCTTTCAAAACGGCCAGCGCCAACAGATCGCAAACACCGGTTACCAGCAATTCCCTTTGGTGTGCTTCTTTACAAAGCTCCGAATAATCACACAAAAGGCCGTCGGCGCTCGGGTATTGTACCATTATGCCAAACAGGCGGGACGCGTGTTTTTCTATTAAAGGGAGTGCATTCCCGCTCAGGTCTCCGGTAATGATTTCAATGTCCAATCCTTCTGCCCTGGTTTCCATTACGGCAAGTGTCTGGGGAAAGATGTTTTTGTCTGCCAGCATCACATTCCTGCCTTCTTTAACAAAGGCCCTGGAGCGAAGTTCCAGCATCATGCGCATGGCTTCGGCAGCTGCCGTAGATTCGTCAAGAAGGGAGCTGTTTGCCAGGTTGTATCCGGTAAGACTGCAGACCATAGTCTGAAAGTTGAACAACGCTTCCAGACGTCCCTGGGAAATTTCCGACTGGTAAGGTGTATAAGATGTATACCATCCCGGATTTTCAAAAATATTACGCATGATAACCGGTAAAGAGGCGGTTCCGTAATACCCCGTACCTATAAGGGAGCGGAAAGGCAGGTTTTTTGAAGCCAGGTTTTTCAAATGCATGGTAAATTCGTATTCACTCATACCTTTTTCCAGGGCCAGCGGCTCCTTCATCCGGATGCCGGCGGGTACAGTTTTGTCTATGAGCGCAGAGAGTGAATCTACCCCAATAACATCCAGCATTTCCCGGATCTGTTCAGGCCGGGGACCGTTGTGTCTTTCTGTAAATGTTTGTGCCATATTGTGTGACAAATGATTTGGTTAGTCTTTCGTAGCATCCATCTTTAAGAGGATAAACAAAAGTAATGTAAAAGTCCATAAGGAAGAACCCCCGTAGCTGATAAAAGGCAAAGGAATGCCAATAACAGGTGTGATTCCTATGGTCATACCAATATTAATGAAAACATGGAAAAAAATACACGCCGCCACCCCGTACCCGTAGATCCGGCCAAACGGATGTCTTTGTCTTTCAGACATTTGTATTACTCTTATAAGAAGAAACATATACAGGAAAACAACCAAAGAGGTACCCAGAAATCCCCATTCCTCGCCTATGGAACAGAAAATAAAATCGGTACTTTGTTCGGGTACGAAATTGTATTTTGTCTGTGTCCCCTGTAAAAATCCCTTTCCGAGGAATCCTCCCGAACCTATGGCAACCTTGGATTGGTACACGTTGTATCCGCTCCCGTATATGTCTTTGTCAATTCCCAGCAACGTTTCAATACGTGCCTGCTGGTGCGGTTTGAGCACGTTATTGAACAAATAGCCTACCGAAAAAATCAGGATAATACTACTTACGAAACACAAGACGAGTATTTTCAGGAATGCAAGCCTTTTACGGAGAGCAAGAACAAGCGACACAATTACAAGGGGAACCGATACTATAAGAAACCACACGTATTTTTCTATGTGTGCGAACAGATCAATGGAGAACAGGTTCAGCAGGAGGGGTATTAAAAAATAGACCCCCGTAAAAGAGATTATAGCTATTAAAACCGGCCTTTTTCTGCCTGCGGCAAGGAATGCCGTAATAAAACAAATGTCCAGGGTCAGCCATAGGACATACAACGGGCTCCAGATAATAGACAACAGAAACAGGACAATAGCGGCAATGCCTGTCAGTGGGATCCACCCGGGAAGGCCTTCCCGGTACAAAACAATGATGAAAGCCAACAAAACAAGGGCCAGCCCCGTTTCATCTTCCAGAAGGATCAGGGCGGCAGGGATCAGGATCAGGGCTGCAACATACAAGATACCCCTGAACGTTCTCAGATGAAAGTGCGGCCGGCTCATAACCCCGGCCAGTCCCAGCGCTACGAATACTTTTGTCATTTCCGCAGGTTGAAAATGAACGGGTCCAAAAACGAGCCATGATTTTGAGCCTCCGCGTTCCACGCCCAAAACCAGCACGGAAAGAAGTAACAGTATTCCCAGGATGTACAGAACGTTGGAGAACATTTCATAAAAGCGGGTGGGAATAAGCAGTACCACCACGGCCAGAAACCAGGCCCCGAATATCCAGATCATTTGCATGCCGTAGCGTTGCGATGTATCAAAGATCTGTCCGTGTTCGGGATCGTATACAGCCGAAAAAATGCTGATCCACCCGATCATTACCAGAACAAGATATGTGGCAACACTCCACCAGTCCAATTTTCTGAAAAATGTATGTTCTCTTCTTTTCATTCCATATGACGTGTCAGCAGGTCCTGTTCCAGCGTTCTTTCATAAAGCCATTGACGGGAAGGGTGTATTTCTCCGGTAAGGTATTTTTCAACCAGCAGAGAAGCTACCGGCGCAGCCTGGGATGCTCCGAATCCGCCTTGTTCAATATACACGGCTACGGCGATTTTTGGATTTTCCCTGGGGGCAAAACAGATAAAGACCGAATGGTCTTCCCCGTGCGGATTTTGTGCCGTTCCTGTTTTACCGCACATTTCCACACCGGGGATGGCCGCCAGTCTGGCTGTGGCACCGGACCCGGCCGGAGCATGTACTGCCTGGTACATGCCTTCCTCTATAACCTGAAAATATACAGAATCGACCATGACCTGGTGCCTTTCCACAGTCGGTCTGAATTCAGGATCTTCCGGTATTTCCCGCACCAGGTGTGGCGTAAAATAATAACCTTTGTTGGCCATGATTGCAGCCAGGTTGGCCAACTGCAGGGGAGTCGCCCCAAGTTCACCCTGTCCTATAGCCAGGGAAATAACCGTAAGGGATTTCCATCCGTTTTTTCCATAGATACGATCATAGAGGGAAGTCCCCGGAATGGATCCCGGCAATTCCCCGGGGATGTCAACACCCAGTTTTTGTCCAAACCCAAAGCTTTTTACATACTCCTGCCAATAATCCATGGCCATAGCCGTGTTTTCGTATTCCGGATTGTCCAGTATACTCCTGAACACGTTACAGTAATAAGCATTACACGACATCATTACCGACTGCATGAGATTCAGCGGGGAGGGGTGGCTGTGACAACCGACTGTCAGAGATCCGGCCCGGTATCCCATATTACAGGAATACCGGGTATTTGGAGTTACCACGCCCTCCTGTAGTCCTATCAGGCCGTTTACCAGTTTAAAAACGGATCCCGGGGGATAGGAAGACATAATGGCCCGGTTGAACATAGGCTTCAACGGATCTGAGATCACCTGCGAATAATAAGCACCAAAATTGGTCAGGTATTCGGTAGAAAGGCCGGTTGAAGTGATCAGGGTAAGTATCTCTCCCGAAGAAGGATCCAGTGCAACGACCGATCCCACTTTGTTTTTCATAAGCGCTTCCCCAAAGACCTGCAATGGAAGATCAATGGAGGTAACCATGTTTTTTCCAGGCACGGCCGGTTTGTCGTAATCTCCTTCTTCGTAAGGTGATTTGATCTGGTTGTGTACGTCTCTCAGGTAAATGGAATACCCCTTTTCTCCTTTCAGCCAGGGTTCGTAATATTCTTCCAGGCCTGTGCGCCCAATGTAGTCCCCGGGTCGGTATTCCGGCTTTTTTTCCAGAAAAGCGCCATCGGCTTCTATAATATATCCCAGCAGGTTCCCGCAAATGGCGGTAGTGTAATTCCGCACACTCCTTGTCTGAACTGAAAAACCCGGGAAACGGTGGGCTTTTTCCAGGAAACGGGTATATTGCTCTTTACTTACCTGGCGAAGAAATATGACAGACTGGTACCCGATTGCCCTGCGCCGTGAATCTATCTGGGCCAGCATTTCATCCATTTGTTCACGGGATAAATGAAAAATGGAACAAAATCCTGTGGTATCAAAAGGTTCCAATTCCCGAGGGGTGATCATAAGATCGTATGCGGACTGGTTCCCCACCATGATGTCACCGTTGCGGTCATAGATCAGACCGCGTGAAGGGTAAATAATCTCGTAACGCAATACGTTATTGGAAGCGGTAACTTTATATTCTTTATTTACCAGCTGCAGAAAAACAAGGCGTCCCAACAGGATCAGCAGGCAAATGACAAAGAATGCGATAATGATATTTTTCTCTCTTGTTCTGTTTTCCATAACGGCTACCTCCTTTGTTCAAAAAAAGTTCTTTTGAATAAAAGGACAAGAAAAACATTCAGAGCCAGGCTGCTCAGAAGACGGGCAAATGTTTGCCAGAAAAGAAAAAAACTGAAGCTTTCCAGGTTAAAATAAACCAGATGATGCACGAAAACGCTCATCAGGACGAATAACGTATAACGGGCAAATCCGAACGACCGGAATCCGGGGACCGACAAATCGTCAAAAACGCCTTTGACAACGATGAGTTTGATCAGGTTGTTCCTCATGGCCCCCAGCATGACAAAAGAAGCCGTATGCAATCCCATAACCCCGGCACTCAGCATATCCAGTCCCACTCCGAACACAAACCCCCAGAGCATAAGCAGCCATGCAGGATATGTGCATGGGAACAGCAGGAGAAAGAGAATATAGGGCATGGGATACAGAAAAGTCCCAAGGTTCAGGCCTTCGAACAACAACAGCTGTCCGGCCATGATAACAACAAAGTGCAGGATATATTTTAAAAAATCATTCATAGGTCCTCCTCCTGCAGATTCTCAATTAATTGCCGGATCTCCATTGCCCCGTATCGAGATACCACGTTGACATAATGCAGACTCTTGAAATCTTCAAAAAGTTCCACTTCCAGTTCCAGGAATGTTCCCCGTTTCAGGCTCCCCGATTTAACATACCCTAAGGGTATGCCCGGAGGGAAGACCAGGGAGAATACACTGCTGACGACCGTGTCTCCCACGCTTATCTCAATATGTTGAGGAATCTCGGAAAGAAAAACCCGGCGGTAATCCACCCCGTCCCATCGAAGGGTCCCGAATGTGCCGCTTTTTTTAAGTTCTGCCGTGAAATGCTGTTGCGTGTTGAGCAGGGAAATGACCAGGGCATAATGGTCGGAGACATGGGATACAACTCCTACGATACCCCGGGAACTGATAACGCCCATATCCTGTTCCAGTCCGTCCTGAATGCCTTTGTCAATAACCAGGAAATTATGCTGCCTGTTAACGGAATTCCTGATAACCCGGGCCGGTATATAGGAAAAAGAATCTCTCAGGGCAATGAAGTCTTCTGATTGCAGGTTTCTTTCCGTTGACAGGTCTGCCAGCCGGGAAATCTCATTTAAAAGCCTGTTGTTTTCAAGAGACAGCTGCTGATTGATCTCTTTGAGTTGTGTAAAAGCCACCCACGAAGATCGCTTTTCCCACCAACTGATCTGTCTGGCACGAATGAAGTTAAGGATGGCGTTTTGCTGAAAATAACTGTTATTGACAAGCATAACAACAGCACCCGCCTGCAGGACAAGAAACAGCAGCAGAACCAAGAGTTTCCTGAGCAAAGGGGAGATATTGAACATGCACGACCTTTATTTTACCTTAACAAAAACGGAAATTTCCCGATATTTTTTAATGCAATCCCGGTTCCCCTGGCTACGGAGTGCAAAGGCCCTTCCGAAATATGGAACGGGATGTTGATCTTGTCTTCCAGTCTTTTATCCACTCCGCGCAGCAAGGCACCGCCTCCGGTAAGGAAAATTCCCCGTTGTACGATATCCGAATACAGCTCGGGAGGGGTCTGCTCCAGAACGGACAATACAGCTGTTTCAATTTTAACCAGAGATTTGTCCAGACAGTGGGCAATTTCCTGTGAGGTAACCGAAACTTCCACGGGCAGTGCAGTCATCAGGTTGGGACCGCGAACCAGCATGGGTTCCGGGGGATTATCCAGGTCCGACAAGGCAGATCCCACGCAGATCTTGATGTCTTCCGCAGTGCGTTCCCCAATTTTAATGTTATGTTGATGGCGCATATATTGCTGGATCTCCGTAGTGAAAACGTCTCCGGCCACGCGAATACTCTGGTTGCAGACGATCCCTCCCAGGGCAATGACGGCGATCTCTGTGGTTCCTCCGCCTATGTCTACCACCATGTTCCCTTCGGATGCCGTTACGTCAATACCAATTCCCAAAGCGGCAGCCATGGGCTCATAGATCATGTATACATCCCGGCCTCCGGCATGTTCGGATGAATCGCGCACCGCACGGATCTCCACCTCGGTACTTCCGGAAGGAATACAAACGACCATCCGTAAACTGGGCATAAAGAATTTATTTTGTGGGTTGATCATTTTGATCATTCCACGAACCATTTGTTCGGCCGCGTTAAAATCGGCAATCACACCATCGCGCAACGGGCGGATGGTTTTGATGTTTTCGTGCGTCTTTCCCTGCATCATCCGGGCGGTCCGGCCAATGGCCATAGGCTTTCCGGTATTTTGATCTATTGCGATAATGGACGGTTCGTCCACTACAATTTTATCGTTGTGAATGATGATGGTATTGGCAGTACCCAGGTCAATGGCCAGTTTTTGAGATAAGAATGAAAAAGCCATATAAAAATCTAGTGTTTGAAATGGCGTATGCCGGTGAAGACCATAGCCATGTTGTGTTCGTTACAAAAATCAATACTTTCGCGATCCCTGATGGAGCCTCCGGGCTGGATAACCGCAGTGATGCCTTCTTTGTACGCCAGCTCTACACAGTCCGGGAACGGGAAAAAAGCGTCTGAAGCCATAACAGCATCCTTTAAAGACAGGTTGTTTGTATGAGCTTTTTCAATGGCGTGTTTCAGCGAATCTACCCGGGAAGTTTGTCCCATACCGCTGGAGACAAGCATCCCGTTACAGGCCAGAACAATAGCGTTTGATTTGGTGTGTTTGACCAGTTTGTTGGCAAAGACCAGGTCGTTTACCTGGGCTTTTGACGGGGCTTTTTGAGTTACCTGCGTAAAGGATGCGGCATCTTCCACTTTGTTGTCCCGGTCCTGGACGATCACCCCGTTCAGCAGTGAGCGAAATTCTTTTTCAGGGAGCGGTTTTGCCGAATCGGTTACAAGGATGATCCGGTTCTTTTTACTTTTGAGTATTTCCAGGGCTTCCGGATCGTAGGAAGGAGCGATAACCACCTCAAAGAAAAGCAGGTTCATCAATTGAGCCACATCCCCCGAAAGGGGACGGTTGGTAACAATGATTCCTCCGAATGCACTTACCGGATCGGCCTGCAGGGCCCTTTCCCATAATTGCTTCAAATCTTTGCCCGTTGCGCAACCGCATGCGTTGTTGTGTTTCATGATGGCAAGGGCCGGGTCCGTAAAATCACCAATCAGGCGCATGGCCGCTTCAATATCCAGCAGGTTGTTGTAGGAAATATCTTTCCCGTGCAATTGAAGAGGCAGGCTGTCGGCAGATCCGAAATACATTGCATCCTGGTGAGGATTCTCCCCGTAGCGCAAAGAAACCGGTGTTTCCAGCAGGTTATGGCTAAATGCAGGAATACCAATATCCCGGTTCATGTATTGGAAAATGGCTGTGTCGTAGTGAGAACTGACTTTAAAGGCATGTGCCGCAAAATACAGGCGGTCACTGAGGGTTGTGTGACCGTTCTGGGCACTTAGCAGGTCCAGCAATTGCGGGTACAGCGACCGATCGGGAACAACCAGGACGTCTTTATAATTTTTGGCAGCGGCCCTGATCAGGGAAATACCGCCGATATCTATCTTTTCTATGATCGCAGGGAGGTCTGTCCCGCATGCCACGGTATCTTCAAAAGGATACAGGTCCACAATGACCAGGTCAATGGGCCCGATATCCCATTGTTTCATGTCGGATTGGTCTTCCGCAACGTCCCGTCTTCCCAGAATGCCTCCGAATACTTTAGGATGTAGTGTTTTTACCCGGCCTCCCAGGATGGAAGGATAACCGGTCAGATCTTCTACCGCTGTAGCCGATATGCCCAGTTTTTTCATGTATTCCAGGCTTCCTCCGGTAGAATGGATATGCACACCTAAAGAAGCCAACTTTTTGACAATCGGTTCCAGACCCTCTTTATGGTATACGGAAACAAGGGCGCTTTTTACGGGGATGTTTCTTAGGTTATTTGTCATTGTTTCACCCATACCTGACGTTCAATAGCCTGATCCAGGGAGATTAGCGTCTCGGTTTGTATTACGGAAGGAATGTTACGGATGATATCTATGAGCACTTCCATGAGGTGGTCGTGATCCCGGCAATACAATTTCAGCCACAAGGCATATTTTCCTGTAACAAAATGGCATTCAACCACTTCTGAAATGCTTTTCAGGGCCTCGATCACTGTGGGATACTGGTTTGCCTGCGCCAGCTGGATCCCGACAAAAGCACACACATTCAAGCCAAGCGTTTGGGGTTTTACAAGCAGCCGGGAACCGGTGATAATCCCCAGGGCTTCCATTTTTTTTACGCGCTGATGAATGGCTGCTCCGGAAACCCCGCATTCACGGGCAATTTCAAGGAAAGGCATACGCGCGTTCTTGACCAGAAACGTTAAAATTTTCTGATCTGTGGCATCAATCTGAAACTTGGACATAATAATTCTTCATTAAGTCTGTAAATTTATGAAAAATTATTAGACTTCTGGTAGTAAAAAAGCCATTTTATGGGGATTTCTCCTTTACAGGCAAGGACGTAATCTTCGGTGGAGCAAGCAATATAGACAGGAGAGCCGGGTTCCTTACTATTTGGAACCTCCAGCCACCATCTTCCGCTCTTTTTAGACAGTAAAAAAACAAGTTCCTGGCCATCTTCTCCCATCTGGACCACTTTCCTGTGGAAAGAATCGCTGTCTTTTTCAGGGTGTTCATTTACCGAGACGGCCAGTCCTTCAGTCAGGTGCCAAACAATTTGGGCCGTAAGACGTGCTGATTGCGAATCCCGGCGGCTTTTTGCAGGATATCCGTAAAGTACGGCCAGCCGGAAATCAGCTGACAAGCCGGCATATCGGGCCAGGGTGCATATTTCTTCTGCATACAACCCGTTGGGTGTGGTGCTGATTCCGTCCGGGGCATCTGAATGACGAACCGAACGCAGATCCATAAAATGATAAGAAGCTTCCCGCAGCAACGGTTCTGCTTTCATGGCATTGTCCCTGAATTCTCCCAGGCGAAGCGTTTCCATATAACGATCCGTAAGGGATTCCAAAACACAAGGATCGGTCAGGTAACGCTGGAAGCCGGTCCAGGTAAAATAAGCCGGTGTCATTTTATCCGTGAGAGCTTTTACGGGATCCGGATCTTCTGTGCCGCGTGAGATCAGACTCACCCGGGGATTTGGCGTCTGTATGAAGACCCCGGGATTGGGAAGTTCATCCCCGTTGAGAACAATACAGGGTATGTGAAGTTTTTCAGCAACCGACAACACTTTGGGCATTTGTGTCTGCAGGGTGTCTTCTATGTAATATATACGGGAATGACTTTGGGGATACAACAAATTCAATTGGTTCAGAACTTCTCCGCCTTTTCCGGCAAAGACAATAAGAGCCATGCAACCGGGCATGTCTGCACAGAGTGCATCGGCATGCAGCGATTCCAGAGGAAAATGGTTTTCAATCATTGTCTTTCTTTTGAATGATCTTCAGGCAACCTTCCAGGGTCAGGCTCTCAGGGTCCGTTCCTTTTGGGATCCTGTAATTCTTTTTGGCGTGACTTATATAAGGTCCGTAACGGCCTTTCAATACGCGGATATCCTCTTCCGGAAATTCAAGGATGTATTTTTTGACTTCCTGTTCCCGCACCTGTTCTATCAACGCTACACACCTGTCCAGTGTGACGGAATAAGGGTCGTCGCCTTTAGCCAAAGATACGAATTTCCCCTGCCATTTCACATAGGGTCCAAAACGGCCTTTGGAAACAAGTACCGGGGAATCCTGGTAAAGACCCATTTCCCGGGGCAGTTTGAATAATTGCAGGGCTTCTTCCAGGGTGATGGACTCCAGTAACTGACCTTTGGCCAGTCCTGCATAGCGTTTTTCGGGATCGTCGCTGTCCCCCAATTGGGCCATGGCTCCAAATCGTCCCAGTCTGACGCTCACTGGTTTCCCGCTTACGGGATCATTTCCCAGTAATCTTTCCCCGTTTCCCGGGCGTGAAGTTTCCAGTGCCTGGTCCAGCGTTTTGCTGAAAGACCGGTAGAATTCTTCCAGCATTTTGTTCCAGACAAGCTTTCCGGAGGCGATCCGGTCAAAATCTTCTTCTACTTTGGCCGTAAAATTATAATCCACAATGGAAGCAAAATATTCCATCAGGTAGTCGTTTACCAGGATCCCGATATCTTCCGGGAAAAGTTTGCCCCTTTCTTCCCCGTATTTTTCCGTGTTTTCCAGGCGGGTTACCCGGTCATCCAAAAGAACAAGTTCCAGGTATTTCCTGGTTTTGGCCGGACGGTCTCCTTTGACTACATATTGTCTTTGCAGGATAGTCGAAATGGTAGGGGCGTAGGTGGAGGGACGGCCTATCCCAAGTTCTTCCATCTTTTTGACCAGGCTGGCCTCTGTGTACCGCGGCGGGGATTGTGTGAACCGCTCAACGGCCTTGATCTTTCCGGCTTCCAGAGCATCGCCCGGCTCCAGGAATGGCAGTGTTTCGGTCTGTTTTCCTCCTGATTTTTCCTGTTCATCGTCAGATGACTCCCGGTATACCTTAAGAAAACCTTCAAAAACAATCACTTCTCCTGTTGCAACAAACACATGGGAGGACTTCCCGTTATCCAGTGATATTTGTGTTTTATCAACCAGGGCATCGGCCATCTGGGATGCCAGAGTCCTTTTCCAGATCAGATCGTACAATTTCTTTTCAGTCGCGTTTCCTTCAATTCTGGACTGTTCCATAAACGTGGGGCGAATGGCCTCATGTGCTTCCTGGGCTCCCTTGGAACGCGTGGTGTACTGCCTTGTTTTGCTGTACTCTTCGCCGTAGGAACCGGTTATGATCTTTTTTGCCGAGGCAAGGGCAATTTTGGAAAGTTGCGTGGAATCGGTACGCATGTAAGTGATGCGTCCCGATTCGTACAGACGTTGTGCCACGCTCATGGTCTGGCCTACCGAAAAGCCGAGTTTGCGGGAAGCTTCCTGCTGAAGGGTAGATGTGGTAAACGGAGGTGCGGGACTTTTGCGGCCTTGTTTCTTTTCCACGTTGGTTACCCGGAACTCTGTTCCGATGCATGTGTTCAGGAAATCCTCCGCTTCCCGGTCCGTTTTCAGGCGCCGGTTGAGTTCCGCTTTGAAAATATCCGTATTTCTTGCCGGGCAGCTAAAAAGTCCTTCCACCCGGAAAGAAGAGGCGGATTGGAACTGCATGATCTCCCTTTCGCGTTCCACAACAAGCCGGACTGCAACAGATTGCACCCGGCCTGCAGACAAACGCGGTTTAACTTTTTTCCAGAGAATGGGGGATACCTTATAGCCAACCAGCCGGTCCAGGACGCGACGTGCCTGCTGAGCCATAACCAGGTTCATATCAATATCCCTGGGATTTTCAATGGCCTGCAGAATGGCATCTTTGGTAATTTCGTGAAAAGCTATACGGCGTGTTTTTTCAGGGGGGATCTGCAACGTTTCCTTCAAATGCCAGGCAATGGCTTCTCCTTCCCGGTCTTCATCCGGGGCAAGCCATACCAAAGACGCTTCCCGGGCAGCTTTGGTAAGATTTTTGATAAGATCTTTCTTGTCGGGGGAAATGACATACTCAGGAGTAAAACCTTTATCAGGATCTATACCAAGCTTCTTTTTGGAAAGGTCCCTTATATGACCGAAGCTTGATGTGACCGTAAAATTTTCTCCCAGGACTTTGGCAATCGTTTTGGCCTTTGCCGGTGACTCTACAATAACAAGGTTTTTCTCCATACGCAATCTATGTCTGACGGTGCAAAGTAAGACATAAAGTAAGGTATATTCCAAATATTTATACGTAATTTTGCAGAACTACACGCATATCTCATGAAGGAAAAGACAAAGAAAAAAATTTGTAAATGGCTGTGGATCATAGTTCTTGTTCCTGTTGCTCTGGTTATACTTATGTTGTTCCTGGTGGGTGTCTTCACCGATATTCCCTCTTTCCGGGCCCTGGAGAATCCCAGGAACAATCTGGCAACCGAACTGATCTCTGAAGACGGCGTGGTCGTTGCCACCTTTCACGTGGAAAACCGCACCTATGTAAATTATGAAGACCTGTCCGACAATTTAATAAATGCAGTAATAGCTACCGAAGACATCCGTTTTCACCGTCACTCGGGTATTGATTTTTATGCCCTGGTGAGGGTGGCCGTCAAATCCGTTTTATTGGGTCAGAGCAGTTCCGGAGGAGGAAGTACACTCACCCAGCAGGTAGCCAAAACGTTGTATCCCAGGGATACTTCCACGTACAATTTTCCGGGGGGCGCCACTTTCAAAATGATGGTGATCAAAATGAAGGAATGGATCACGGCAGTGAAGCTGGAACGCAATTACACCAAAGAAGAATTGCTTACCATGTACCTGAATTCCGTCTTTTTCGGAAGCAATGCCTACGGGGTCAGAGCGGCTGCATCTACTTTTTTTGACAAACACCCTTCCCAACTGACCGTGGAGGAAGCTGCCACGCTGGTGGGCATGGTTAACAAACCCACCCGTTACAACCCGGTATTGAATTATGAATCTTCCCTGCGCAGGCGAAATCGCGTCATTTCCCAGATGGGCAAATACAAATTCATTTCTCACCGGCAGGCAGATTCCATTATGTCCCTGCCCATAGAACTGAATTATTCCACCCGTGACCACAACGCCGGACTGGCTCCTTATTTCAGGGATATGCTCAAAAGGGTTATGAGTGCCGGAGAGCCGCAAAAAAAGGACTTTGATTTCCCGGAACATTACAGGGAAGCCTTGGATATGTGGGAAAACGATCCCCTGTACGGATGGCTGAACAAAAACACCAAGCCCGATGGTACTGCTTACGATCTGGACCGTGACGGACTGAAGATCTATACCACAATCAACGCGCGGATGCAGTTGTATGCCAACCAGGCCATAGAAGAACACCTGAGTACCCTTCAACCGGTTTTTTACCGGGATATGCGGTACAAACAGAACAGGCCTTTTTCCGATGAGGTACCCCCGGAAGTGATAGAACTGGTCATGAAACAGGCAGTCCGCTGGAGCGATCGTTACAGGAACATGAAGGCAGACGGGGCAAGTGAAGAAGAAATTGAAAAAGCGTTCCGGACAAAAACCTCCATGCGTGTTTTTGCATGGACCGGAAAAGACGGAACATATGCAGTGGATACCCTCTTAACTCCCAGGGATTCCATTTTGCATTACAAATCTTTTCTCCGGGGAGCCATTATGGCTATGGAACCTGAAACAGGTCATGTAAAAGCATATGTAGGCGGCCCTAATTACCGCTATTTTAAATACGACAATGCCCGCCAGGGAAGACGCCAGGTCGGTTCCACCATTAAGCCGTTCCTTTATTCACTGGCCATGCAGGAAGGATATACACCCTGTGACCGGGTCGTAAATGTTCCCCAGACTTTTATTGTGGGAGATACGACCTGGACCCCGGAAAGTGTGGACAAACCGGAATGGATAGGCCGGCAGGTGACTTTAAAATGGGGCCTGACCAAGAGCAGCAATAACATTTCCGCCTACCTGATGAAACAGTTTGGTCCGGAAGCGATGGTAGCCATGTGCCATAAACTGGGAATAAAAAGCCATCTGGACCCCGTGGTTTCCCTGTGCCTGGGACCTGCAGATCTGCGTCTGTACGAGATGGTGAGTGCTTACAACACATTTGCCAATAAAGGGGTATACGTAGATCCTTTCCTGGTGACACGCATAGAAGACAACACCGGGAACCTGCTGACTTTGTTCAGCCCCCGGAAACGCGAAGCCATAGGGGAACATACTGCTTATCTGATGATCAACCTGTTGCAGGGTGTAGTCAATGAAGGTACGGCGGTCCGTATACGCGCATTGTACCTGCCTCAGGGATCCGTGGCCGGGAAAACCGGAACGACCAACGACCAGGCAGACGGCTGGTTTATGGGAATTACTCCCAAGTTAACGGCCGGTGTATGGGTAGGAGCCGAAGACCGGCAGGTCCACTTTGAATCCCTTGCCCTGGGAGGCGGATCCAATATGGCACTTCCCGTGTGGGGTATTTTTATGAAAAAGATCAGGGAGGATCCCACATTGGGATTTACGGCAGAAGATCAGTTTACCGCCCCTCCCGGATTTAACATATCGTTGGACTGTGACGGGTCCGACCAGGATATTGAACGGCGACAGCGCCGGACAGACAGCTTTTTCAATTGATCATGAATATAGCTTTGGTTTACGGGGGCAATTCCTCCGAACGTGAAATTTCCGTATTGAGCGGCAAAAACATTGCCGGAAGTTTATTCAGGGAAGGTCGGAACGTATTTGAAATTGATATCTATTACAACAATTGGAAACTGGTGGCGGTCAACGGATTGGAAATTCAGCCCGTGCAAGTGGACAAAAACGGATTTACAGTATTGTGGGAAGACACGCAGATCAGGTTTGATGTAGCCCTTCTGATGATCCACGGTACTCCGGGAGAAGACGGCTTGTTCATATCATACTTGGAAATGATGGGCATTCCCCATACAGGATGTCCCGCCCGGGTGGCCCTGATGGCCTTTGATAAATATGCCTGCAAAACTTTCTTGCGCCCTGCAGGTATAAAAATGCCACGTGCCTGCCGGATAACGGAAAAAACGTTAGCCCGGCAATGGCAGGGAGATGTTTCCCGGGTTCTTGGTCCTCCCCCCTGGTTTGTAAAACCTGTAGCAGGAGGCTCAAGTTTCGGTATTTCCAAAGTACGTGAACCGGAAGCTTTACTGCCGGCCGTGGAAGAAGCCATGAAAGAAGACAGCCAGGTGCTTGTGGAAGAATATATTGAAGGAACGGAAGTTACCAACGGAATCATGAAAACCCGTGAAAAAGCCTACATTCTCCCCGTAACGGAGATTGTGCCTCACAAGGAATGTGAATTTTTCGATTACAACGCCAAGTACAAAGGGGCTTCGGCGGAGATCACCCCGGCGCGCATATCCCCGGAATTGACGGAACAGGTGCAACTGACAACCTCTTTAATATACGATACGCTTATCTGCCGGGGAATGGTCAGGGTTGATTACATAATCCGCGGGGATGACTTGTTTTTTCTGGAAGTCAACACGGTGCCCGGGATGACCACACGCAGCCTGGTGCCCCAGGAAATAGAAGCCGCCGGTTTTACCCTGCCCGAGTTCCTGGATGAATTGATTCGTGATGCCATAGATGAATATCAGAGAGTTTAAATCCTATGCAAAAGCCCGGTTGGAAAAAGACCGGGAAGCTCCCGAAATTCGTGTCGTTATAAGCTCCCTGCTGGCGGAATTCGCAGGGATACCCCATTATTGGTATCATACGCAAGAGGATCATGTGCTTGCGGCCGGTGCGGAAAAAGCCCTCATGGAAGCCGTTTCCCGGGCCGCTGCCGGCGAACCCCTGCAATACATCCTGGGTTATGTAAAATTTGGGGAATGCCGCATAGCCGTCAATGAACAGGTGCTGATCCCCAGGCCTGAAACGGAGGAATTGTGGACCCGGGCCAAACAGGTGGAAGGCGATATCCTGGATGCCTGTACCGGGAGCGGGTGCCTGGCAGTGGCCTTAAAAAAAGCGTCTCCCTGTAGGACTGTCTTTGCTTTTGACATCAGCCCCGGAGCTTTGGAACTGGCTCAAAAAAATGCGGAGGACAATCAGGCGGAAATTTGTTTTTTCCGGGCAGACCTGATGGATCAGGGCGGACTTGAGCAGGCAGCGAACCGGGCAGGCCTGAGAATAAATTCACTGGGACTGATAACGGCCAATCCCCCTTATGTCACGGAAAAGGAAAAAGAATACATGAAAGACGGAGTCCTGTCTTTTGAGCCTCACAAGGCACTTTTTGTCCCCGGCAAGGATCCCCTCCTGTTTTACAAGCCCCTTGCTTTCCTGGGCAGGAAGTATTTAAAAAAAGGAGGCATATTGCTGGCCGAGATCAACGAAATGTACGGCAATGAAATTTCTTTGCTGATGCGGGAAGCAGGGTACAGCGATATCCGGATCCACAAAGATTTATTCGAAAAAAACAGGTTTGTTGAGGCAAAATGGATACAATGAAAAACTTTTTTATTTATATTTGCACTACTATGAGACAAAACGCTATGATCAACAGATGGTGGTGGCACGGAGATAAAGATTTCCGCGTTGCATCTGTGGCATAGTTTAAATAACCCGATTTATTAACTTAAATGCCCTCTTGCTACGCAAGGGGGCTTTTTTTATCTAAATTTTTAAACCAAACCAACAAAATGAAAACGACCAAAAAGTTTCTTCTGCCGGATCATGAAATTCCTAAAGCATGGTATAACATCCAGGCCGATCTGCCTTCGCTGCAACCGATGTTACATCCCGGAACACGTCAACCCGTTAAGCCTTCAGACCTGGAGCCTCTGTTTGCCAAAGGTCTTATTGAACAGGAATTTTCAAAAGAGCGATGGATTGAGATCCCGGAAGAAGTACGTACATTATATAAAATATACCGACCCTCTCCGCTGGTTCGTGCCAGCGGTCTTGAAAAAGCCCTGGACACTCCTGCCCGTATCTATTTCAAGAATGAAAGTGTTTCACCGGTAGGATCCCACAAACTCAACTCGGCATTGCCTCAGGCCTATTACAATAAAATCGAAGGAGTACGTCGCCTGACCACGGAAACAGGTGCGGGCCAATGGGGCTCGGCCATCAGTATTGCCGCGCGGCATTTTGGTCTTGACATGGAAGTCTTTATGGTACGGCTGAGCTACGACCAGAAGCCTTACCGGAAAATAGTGATGCAGACTTACGGGGGAAAAGTCTATTCTTCTCCGACTAACATGACCGAATCCGGACGGAAATTCCTGGCAGAAAAGCCCGATACCCCGGGATCACTGGGAATGGCCATATCAGAAGCCTGTGAAAGAGCAGCGCTTGATCCCGACACCAAATACACACTGGGCAGTGTATTGAATATGGTCATGTTGCACCAGACCATCATTGGATTGGAGGCCGAACGCCAGTTTGAAATGGCCGATGATTACCCCGACACCATCATAGGCTGTTTTGGCGGCGGGTCCAACTTCGGAGGCATAAGCCTTCCGTTTGTGCGCCACCAGCTGGCCGGCAAAGCAAAGTTTGATCTGATCGCCGCCGAAAGCTCGGGTTGTCCCAAACTGACCAAGGGAACCTTCCGTTACGATTACGGGGATTCTGCCGGTCTGACACCCCTGATTCCCATGTATACACTGGGCTGTGATTACGAACCGGCGGCCATACATGCCGGGGGGTTGCGTTATCACGGAGCCGGTGCCATCATGAGCCAATTGCTAAAAGACAATATTATCCGTGCCGTAGATATAGATCAGCACGAATGTTTTGAAGTAGGACAATTGTTTGCCCAGGCAGAAGGCATCATACCTGCACCCGAATCCACGCATGCCATTGCAGCTACCATCCGGGAAGCATTAAAGGCTAAAGAAGAAGGCCGCGAGAAAGTGATCCTGTTCAATCTTTCCGGACACGGCCTTTTGGATCTGAGTGCTTACGAAGCTTTTCTCAACGGCAAGCTTTAACCAGGTATCGGAAAAGGGGTAACAATTTGTCGTCCCCTTGCGAAACGGGGCCTTCGGGATGAAACTGCACGCCCAATACACGGGGATTGTCTTTCATTTCGATGGCCTCTACGATACCGTCCCGGGCAAGGGCCGATACTACAAAACCGGGCGCTACGTCTTTGACGGCCTGGTGATGGTAAGAATTCACCCGGTATGTATCACCTTCTTCCAGGATGTCCTTCAATATGCCGTATAGCGTGGTCCCTTTTTCCACCGTTATGGTATGTGTTCCGTATTCCCGGGGTGCGTTCTGACGGTGCTTTACGGGCATTATGCTTTTAACCTGTGAAGGGATGTCCTGGTACAACGTACCGCCAAAAGCCACGTTCAGGACCTGTTCCCCGCGGCAGATTCCCAGGACAGGTATGCCTGCCTCCACGGCTTTGCGGGCCAGGTGGATGTCAAAGAAATCCCGGACGGGGACAATGCCTCCCATAGCCGGTAAAGGTTCTTCTCCGTACCAGAGTAAAGGATCCACGTCTTCTCCTCCGGTGAGGATCAAACCGTCTATGGATTCCACCATACGGGCAATGATTGCGGGATCATCCGTAACCGGCAGGATCACGGGAATCCCTCCGGCTTTTCTTACGGAAATGATGTACGTATTGGGCACGTTGTTCTGCCCGGTCTCATAAGTGGCAGACAGTCCTATGACAGGCGCTTTTTCCTGAGAGTGTAGCGTATAAGGAATAAAAAGTACGGCGAACAGCCATACAAGAAGTGTGTGTTTCATGGTTTGGCCCTCCAAAGTCCCATATTTTCGTTTTGTTTCAGGTCCAGATCAAAAGTAAGGCGGTAATCTTCCATCATGAATGCCATGGTGAAAGCAGCTCCTCCGGAGCGAAAACGGAATGTTTGTCCGCTCACGTGTGTCATCAGGTGTTTGCGGTATGGAAATGTTTCCGGTCCAAGGGTAATGTACAACTCCCCGTTCTCCAGTGTAATTTGCGCTTCACCCAATGATTCATGTACATATGTTCCGACATACTGGCCATACGGGGCCGGGGGCTCCGGAACCGGGGAAGAACCCGGGTCTTTTTTTGCCCCTTCCAGGTATTCGGCCAGGTATTCGGCGCTGTAATCCTTAAAGGGCCGGTCCATGTAATAGTCTATGATATGACGCATGATGGCATACCGGGGAGACGAAGGCGGCTCGCAATTGCTCAGCCACATCAGTCCCAGGTCAAGTTCAGGTACAAATGCGCAAATGGCAGTAAATCCCCATGTAGTCCCGGTGTGGAACCATACCCGGTAACTGTCGTTTTGTTCCACAAACCAGCAGGGTGCATAAATATTGGTTTTATGATCCGTCTGGGAGGTGATCAATTGTCCTTTGTGAAGGTAGTCGAGCGCTGCGGAAGAAAGCAATGTATCTCCGTCAACCGTTCCGTCGGATAAATGAAGACGACACCATTGCATCATATCGGTAACTGTGGAATTGATGCCCCCGGCCGGGCCGATGACCGTAAGCCAGAACAACGCCTGTTCTTCGCCTACCATGGGTTTTGTATGTATTGCTCCGTTTTTCAACACCGTTTCGTGAGGGGTGTTTTCCCCTGCGGTGGCCAGGAACCCGGTTTCGTTGACCGAGGTGTTATGCATGCCCAGCGGCAGGAAGATCCGTTCTTTCAGATTTTCTTCCCAGCTTTTTCCGGTAACCGCCTCGATGATCTTTTCGGCTACTATGAACAATACATTGTTGTACCCGTAGGTAGTCCGGAAACTGTTGGCGGGAGGTATATATTTCAGTAACCGGTAGACATCGTTTCTGTCGTATCCCAGGCAGGGAATATAGGTCCCGGCTTGTTCGGGAAGTCCTGAGCGGTGTAAAAAAAGATCGCGCACCTGCATGTTTTCCGTTACCCAGGGATCGTACAAGGCAAAGTCCGGGAGGTACCATTTTACGGGATCATCCCAGCTGACCAGGCCTTCATCCGAGAGCATGGCCATAAGTGTGGCGGTAAACGATTTGCTTACCGAACCTATTTGAAAAACGGTGTTTTCATTGACCGCAATCCCGCTGTCGTTACGCTGTTCCCCAAACCCCCCGGCAAATACCACGGAGTCGTTTTTGATAACAGCCAGTGCCGAACCGGTAATGTTCCAATCTTCAGCCACTTTTCGGGCATAAGAAGCAAAATCCTGTGCCCCGGCAACCAGGGGGAACAGGAGGATAAAAAGTAAAAGGTGTTTTTTCATAAAGTAAAGGTAGAAAAATTTAACTTTGTATTATGAGTAAAGTTAAAAAGGCCTGGTTTTGCCAGGATTGCGGGGCCGAGTCCTCCAAATGGCTTGGCAGATGCCCCTCTTGCGGTGCCTGGAACACATACGTGGAAGAAATAATAAGGACTACGCCCGAGAAAACAGGAAGCATCTCCTCCGCTGCGGGAGCCGTTCCCATAGGGGAAATTTCAATGGCCCGTCAGGATCGTATACTCCTTAATAATAAAGAACTGGACCGGATTCTGGGAGGAGGACTGGTACCCGGTTCGCTGGTGCTTATAGGAGGGGAGCCCGGGATAGGGAAATCCACGCTCAGTTTGCAGATCCCTTTACATTCCCCGCATCTGAAAACATTGTACGTATCCGGCGAGGAATCAGCCCGTCAGATACGGATGCGGGCCGAACGACTCAAACCTTCATCCGTTGGTGAAGGGAGCCCGGACAATTGCCTGGTCTTTTGTGAGACCATGCTGGAAAACATCCTGGAAGAGGCCCGGAAAACAGAGCCATCCCTGATCATAGTGGATTCCATCCAAACCGTATATTCACAGAACCTGGATCCTTCTCCCGGCAGTGTGACCCAGGTACGTGAATGCGCTGCCCTGTTGCTTAAATACGCCAAGGAAAACCATGTCCCGGTTCTGTTGGTGGGACATATAACCAAAGAAGGAAGCATAGCCGGACCAAAGGTCCTGGAACATATAGTGGATGTGGTTTTGCAATTTGAAGGCGATACCACCCATGCCTACCGCATACTCAGGAGCATTAAAAACCGGTACGGTTCTACGGCCGAACTCGCTTTGTTTGAGATGACGCAGAAAGGGTTGCGGGAAGTGGAGAACCCTTCGGAAATGCTCATTCCCATGCACGATGAAAACCTGAGCGGAATTGCCGTTGCTGCCATGCTGGACGGAACCCGGCCGTTCCTCATTGAAACGCAGGCGCTGGTCAGCACTGCGGCTTACGGAACACCGCAGCGATCGGCTACCGGGTTTGATACCCGTCGCATGAACATGCTGCTGGCCGTCCTTGAGAAAAGGGCGGGTTTCCGCCTCTCGGCAAAGGATGTATTCCTGAACATGGCGGGGGGACTGCGGGTTTCCGATCCGGCAGTGGACCTGGCCATTGCCGCTGCCATCCTCTCCTCGGCTTTTGATATTGTCATTCCTTCGCGCTGGTGCTTTGCAGCGGAGGTGGGATTGAGCGGGGAGATCCGTCCCGTGCCTCACCTGGAACGAAGGATTGCCGAGGCAGACAGGCTGGGGTTCGAAAAGATCTTTATTTCCGGGTACAATGCTCCGGCACACATTCCCAAGGGAATACGCATTGAGGTGGAAAAAGTCACGGGAATGGGAACGCTCAGCCGCCGTATCTTTAAAACTTAACAGACAGCCCGGCGTTGGCTATTCCTTTGTAACCCCAGCCCAGATCGGCAAATACGCCCAGGGTACCTCCCCACCTTACATGGAAAGGACTCAAATGGTAAGCGAATTTCCAGCGTGCCGTATCCTGTGAGATATCGGGAAGATTTTGTGTGATCATTTCCTGTTCGTCCATCCAGCGGGTGAGGCCCGCCCCGGCATGGGCTGATATCTCCCACAGGCCTGATCGGTAATAAAGCCAGTTGATCGTAACCAGCCCGGTAACGCTCAGAACACTGCTTTTGAAAACCGGGTTGGACGTGTTTTGTTTGGCCATTTCCATCATGGCTGCACTGATCCCCAGGTACCCTCCAATACTCATGTAGGGAGTAGTGTAATACTTATAACCCAGGGCGGCTACTCCTGTGTAAACGAAGCCCATGGGGAGGTAGAGATTTCCGTCTTTCGCGGCAAAGGATTCCTGGCGGATCCAGGTACTGAGTTCCATGAAGGTGGGGGCTCCGTACTGAACAAAAACTTCGTGACGTGTATAGGTTATATAGTCGTAGGGATTATAGGCTTGAGAACGGGCTTGGGTTGTTGCAGTCAGTGAGGCGGCAACTGTCAGGAGAATGAAAAAGTACAGGCGTTTCATGATCGTATTTGTTTGGATTTGTTTTTGCTTGTTACACTCATATAAATTACGGCAAACAACCCTGTAAGCAGCATGGTAAAAGCTTGTGATTCATGGCTTATGGTAGCAAAGACCATACCGCTTGTCTGAGTCAGACCGTACACGGATACCAGGGCCAGGGTGACTATAAAATGAAAGGCACCTATCCCTCCCTGAACCGGGACTACCCAGCCAAAACTGCCCACAACCATTAGAAACAAGGCATCTGTAATGTTCAGCTGATCCCGCATGGGGGTGGCAAGAATGGTACAATAGCTGGTCCCGACGTATGTAGTCCACATAAGAACGGTTAAAAAGAAAAAATACCCTTTACGGGGCATTTTCAGGCTTTGCACCAGCCCGTTCCGTATCCCGCTAAAAAAATCAAAGATTTTACGCGCGATCTTCAGTTTCCCCAGCGGTTTGCGAAATATGTAAACGGCAACAATAAGTAAAACCGGTATGCCGACGGCCAGGATAACGGCCAGCAAGGCAGAACCTCCCATCCGGGCTATAAAGGGATCCCAGATACGGGTGATCATGAAATGACCGAAAACGTCCATCCGGATGAATGCCACCAGAATGGTAATGATCAGCAGGCATAACATATCGAATGTGCGCTCCAGAATGACGGTTCCCAGTACCCGGTCAAATCCCAGACCGGAACGTTGGGCCACTACGCCGCAGCGGGCCACTTCCCCGGCCCTGGGGAGGGCAAAGTTGGTCAGGTAGGCCATGCCAACGCCGTTGAATGTATCTATCCGTTTCACGGGTTTTCCCAGGCTCAGCAATATAATCCTCCACCGGGCGGCCCTTACGTAGAAAGAAAAAGCGCCTACAAAAACAGACATCAGGATCCAGAAATAATCGGCTGAGCGAAGGCCTTCCAGAAAATCACTCCAGTGGATACCCCTGAAAGAAAAATAAAGCAGCACCAGGGCCAATGTGGCGAAAAGTACCACTTTCAGGAGTTTTTTCCAATTCATAACCTCGCAAAGTTACAAAAAAAGAACATTCGGAAAATTAGATTAAATTTGCCTTAAATTAAGGCTTTTTATGAAATCCATTCTTGGAATCGGGAATGCCCTGACGGACATTCTTGCTTTGCTCCCCAATGATTCGTTGCTGGAACGTTTTCACCTTCCTCCGGGCAGTATGCAACACGTAGATGCCCTTACGGCAGAAAGGATATGGCAAAATCTGAAACCATTGGGAGTACAATATGTTGCAGGCGGGTCGGCCGCCAACACCATTACCGGAACCGCTGTTCTGGGTATGCCTTCAGGGTTTATAGGCAAAGTGGGGGATGATGAGCTGGGCTCACTTTTTTATGCCGATCAGCACCGTAACGGGATCCGGTCCTGTTTGCTTAAAGGGGTGCATTCTTCCGGAAGGGCCATGGTATTTGTTACAGAACCCGATGCCGACAGAACGTTTGCCGTTTACCTGGGAGCTGCCCTTGAACTGGTCCCGGAAGATTTGAAGCCGGAAATGTTTGAAGGATATGATTATTTTCACATAGAAGGCTATCTGGTCCAAAATCAGCACCTGGTAAGAAAAGCCGTAAGGCTGGCCAGGGAAGCGGGGATGATCATTTCCATAGATATGGCCAGTTACAACGTGGTGGAAAGCAACAATTCCTTTTTGCACGATATAGTAGAAAATTATGTAAACATAGTATTTGCCAACGAGACGGAAGCGTATTCCTTTACGGGAAAGGAGCCGGAAGATGCTTTGGATGATATATCCCGGATCTGTGACATAGCCGTGGTAAAACTCGGCAAACTGGGATCTGTGGTAAAAAGCGGGAACCATGTATGTACGGTGAAAGCATGGCCCGGGACTTCCATAGATGCCACCGGGGCGGGAGATCTTTATGCAGCGGGCTTTTTGTATGCCCACTCCCTGGATATGTCACTTCAGAAATGCGGTGATATCGGCTCCATGATCGCAGCCAAAGCGGTGGAAGTAGTAGGCCCCAAGATAGATATTCCGCGATGGAAAGCCGTTAAAAAGGAAATACGTCAACGTATACAGGACCCCGAATGATGAAACATCCCATAATTATAGCAGGCCCGTGCAGTGCTGAAACAGAGGAACAGGTAAGATCGGCGGCCCGGGATCTGAAAGATTTCCGGCTTCCGGTTTCTGCCGGCGGAGAAGGCATTTCTTTTTTTCGTTCCGGGATATGGAAACCCCGCACAAGGCCCGGTACCTTTGAAGGCATTGGAGAAACGGGACTGCCCTGGCTGAGTCGTGTCCAGGAAGATTTTGGCTTGTCCGTATGTACGGAAGTGGCTTCTGCCGGGCACGTGGAACGGGTACTTAAAGCCGGGCTGGAAGCCGTCTGGATAGGAACCCGGACTACGGCAAACCCGTTTTTGGTGGAGGAGATCGCCCGGGCGTTACAAGGCTCCTCCCTGCATGTTTTTGTAAAAAACCCTATCAATCCCGATCTGGGATTATGGATTGGTGCCGTACAGCGAGTGTTGAGGTATTGTCCGGAACACGTATACGCCATTCACCGGGGGTTCAGTGATTATCATATTGGACAGTTGCGCAATGCTCCCTTGTGGCGCGTTCCCATAGAATTCAAGGTACAGATGCCCGAAATTCCCCTCTTGTGTGATCCTTCGCATTTGTCGGGGAATACGGTATATATTCCCGAGTTGGCCCAGCGTGCCCTGGATCTGAATTTTGACGGGCTGATGCTGGAAGTACACCCCCGCCCGTCGGAAGCGCTCTGCGATGCAGGGCAACAGCTGAATCCCTCAACATTCAACGACCTGATGCATTCGCTGATGTGGAGAAAGTCCACCCCGTCAAGCGACTCCCTTTCAGAAGAAAAAATTCTGATAGATGCCATTAGAACGCGCATAGACGTGTTGGACGATGACCTGGTAGACCTGCTGGCACAACGAATGTCCCTGGTAGATCAGATAGGAGAAGTAAAAAAACGTGGGGGAATTGGGATCATCCAGATAGAACGCTGGAATACCGTTTCTTCACGTACAAAAAAACTGGCAACGAAAAAAGGGCTGGAAGACACGTTCATTTCTGAAGTATATCGTGCCATTCATCAACAGTCCATCAAGCGCCAGGAAAAGATCATCAGGGATGAATAATATCTTTATTTCCAAGGATATCGGGCAATTGCGCCAAATGGTCCCTGCCGGGACGAACGTGGTGCTGTTGTACGACCGGAATGTTTCCGTATGGATGGAAAAGGCGGCGGATCCTTCCTGGATCACCATACCCCTGGAGGGAGGAGAAGATTTAAAACAATGGAAATTTGTTCAGCAGGTTATAGATCGTTTTCTTGAGCTGCAGGTAGACCGTTCCTGGTTCCTGATTGGTATGGGAGGAGGAACGGTGTGCGATTTTGCCGGTTTCATAGGATCCGTTTATATGCGCGGAATGCCATTCGCGTTGGTTCCCACTACGCTGCTTGCCCAGGTAGATGCGGCGCTTGGCGGAAAGAACGGTATCCATGCAGGGCCTTATAAGAACATGATAGGATGTACAGTGCTTCCCCGATGGGTTTTTTGCCATCCGGGTGTGCTGAGTACCCTTCCTGCCCGCGAGTTTCGCTGTGGTTTGGCCGAATGCATCAAACACGGAGCGATCGCCGGAGAAATCTATTTCAGGTTCCTGGAAGAAGAAGTGCTTCATAGAAAGGAATTTCAGGATTATTCGCCGGAAATACTGCACAAACTGATCTCCGGTTCCCAGGAGATCAAAATGGGGATCGTGGAACAGGACCTGTACGAAAAAGGGGTACGGAAAGTGTTGAATTTCGGACACACTTTCGGTCATGCCCTTGCGGCACGATACCCGGAATTGTCGCACGGAGAAGCCGTGGCCAAAGGGATGGCCGCCGGAGCGTTGTACTCGGTCCAAAAAGGAATGCTTTCCCAGGAAAGCGCACACCGGTTATTGCAAGCGATCACCTCCGCCGGACTGGATCCGGAACTGCCTTGCACACAGAGCGATCTGATCACCTACATGTTGCACGACAAGAAAAAACAGGGAAAAACCCTGGGGTTGGTTTTACTGCGCGGTATTGGCCAACACGTTTTGGTGAACGAGCCTGTGGAAAAATTGAAAAACGCCCTAAGTAATCCCGGGGTAAGCCTGGGAGCGCAATGGGAAGAAAGTCTTTCCCGGTGGCTGGAAAAAGCTCCCTGGGTTGAACTCAGACTGGATCTGATGGGGGACATAACGCCAATTGGTATGGTTGCCCTGCGTATGCAATGTATGGGAAAAGAAAAAAAGATACTGCTGACGTACCCTGTTGATCCGGAATGTACACAGATCCCCGGGACCCTGCAGGAAATGATCTCCTGGGGTGCCGGGTGGGTGGACATTCCCGTAAAGGCAGCAAGTGTTTATAAAGAATCTTTATCCCGCATGGCCCGTGATAACGGTGCCGGGATCATTCAATCCGTTCATTTTTGGGAGAATCCAGGTAATGAAATCCCCGGGAAAGAGACCCTGGATGCATTGGTCCGGGAAGCGTTTTCCACGGGAGCCGATTATTTGAAAATTGCCGTTTATACTTACAACGAGCGACAATCAGACGATTTGCTGGCATGGTGCGATGAACAAAATGCCCGGGAAGGTGTAAATTACAGGATCACTGTGATGATTATGGGCGAAGATGCGCTCAGAACACGCAAACATGCGCTCAGTCAGGGCTATCCTTTTGTATATGCTGCTTCCGCTACACAAAACACTACCGCTCCGGGACAACCATCTTTTGAAGCATTAATGCTGTAGCCCCCGTATTTTCTGCAACATACGTTTTGGCTGCATTTCCGGCATCCTGGTACAACCCGGGATCATTCATCCATTTTTTTAGCGCCTGGGAACAGGCAGAATAATCTTGAAAACCGACAGCTGCGCCGTTGTCAACAAGGTCGCAGGCTTCTTTGAATTTTTGGTAATTGGGACCGAACAGCAACGGTTTGCCGTAAACGGCAGCTTCCAGGGTGTTGTGTATCCCGGATTTGTTAAACCCGCCGCCAATGTAGCAATATGTTGCATAACGGTACAGCCAGGAAAGCATCCCGATGCTGTCAATGATCAAAACCCGGGGAACAGGTTCTTTTGATTGTACCTTTGAAAAAAAGCGGGGATCCCATTTGGCGAATTTTTGCCGGATAAAAGCCAGGTGCCCCGGATGGATCTCATGCGGAGCCAGGACCAATTGCAGGGCAGGATGATCTTCCATTAAGCGGGCCAGTATCTCTTCATCCTGTTGCCAGGTACTTCCGGCAACCAGGACAGGTTCCCGTACCAGTTGCCTGAACGGTTCAGGGGTGTTGTCGCGTGTGGCAATTTCCGAAACCCGGTCAAAACGCGTGTCTCCAGCCACCGTGACAGGCAGCGATAACCCGGACAGTTTTCCCAAAAGTTTCCGGGATGGTTCATCCTGCACAAAAAGGTGTGTAAAGCAGGTCAACATATGACGAAAAGGAGCTCCGTATGGTTTGAAAAAGGGCTGGTTTGGACGAAAACGGGCCGAGATCAGGTATGTGGGAACATTTCTTTTTTTCAGGTTCTTTAAATAAAAATACCAGAATTCGTATTTCACGAAAACAGCCAGGGAAGGGTTAACCAGTTCCAGGAACCGGCGGGCATTGCGGGGCGAATCCAAGGGCATGTAAAATACATGGTCCGCCAGTGGGGTGTTTTTACGGATCTCATACCCGGAGGGAGAAAAAAAAGTGAGAAGGATCCGTATCCCCGGATATTGTTTGCGAAACGCTTCCATAACGGGCCTTCCCTGCTCAAATTCTCCCAGTGAAGCACAATGGATCCACAAGAGAGGGGTTTTTGGGTCCCGATCTTTAAAAACGCGTTGCAAACGTTTCCATTGTCCCTTCCTTGCGGTAAAAAAATGCACGATCCTGCTCATGATACAAAGGTATGGATTTTGCGTTACCTTTGCAGAATGCCAAAAAGACGTAACAGAAAAAAATGGTGGATCGCAGCAGGAATTCTTTGGGTCCTGATCCTGCTTTTCAGGATGATGCCCCTCTATAAGCCGGCACCTTCCGATCCTTTTTCCGGAAAGTACTGGTACAATCCCTACCGGCAAGCAGATCAGGAAGGACGTTGGCTCAGAGCGAATTTTCATGCCCATTCCAATGCCTGGGGTTTTTTTACGAACGGCCGAAAAAATTCGGTAGAAGACATTTTATCCAAATACGACTCACTGGGATATGATGTAATAGGAGTGTCAGATTATCAGCATATTACACAAACAGCCGCCACGCCTTACATTCCGGTTTACGAACACGGATTCAATATCCTGAAAACCCACCAGGGATCCATAGGCGCCAAAAGCGTATATCACGGGGATTACATTTTACTCCAGACCCGTTCACAAAAACAGCATGTATTGAACAAACTGCGGGAACGTACGCAGGTGCTGGTACTGAACCATCCTGACTGGATGGGAGGTTATTCCCCACGGGATATTCGTTTTCTGACAGGGTATGATTGTTTTGAGGTGTTGAACGACTTTTGGAATTCCGAGGATCTTTGGGATGTAGCTCTCTCTTCAGGAAAACCGGCCATGATCGTAGGCAGTGATGATGCCCACAACGTATTCAAACAAACAGATCTGGCTCGTGATCTAACCGTAATATACAGTGTTTCCGACAGCCTGAATGCTGATGATATTTACAGGGCTTTGATAAGCGGAGCTGCATACGGGGTGGAAGTAACCAGGCGAATGAGCCGGGCGCAAGTCATTGAAAAACGGAAGACACTGGATAGCCTGCCCCTGTTACGGTCCTGTAAGATCAGGAACGACAGCCTGATAGTGACATTGACGGGAGATGCCCGGGATTTTAGTTTTACGGGACAAGACGGAAAACTCCTGAAACAGGTAACCGATTCCGTAAACGGGATTGAATCGGCTTCTTACCGGTTGCAGCCGGAGGATACGTATGTCAGGGTAAAGATAGCCCTTCCAGACAGCTCTCACATATACCTGAACCCCGTGATGCGGACCGTTGAAAAAGATTTGAAACCGCCCATGCCCGCTTCCCAAAAGCGGGGGTTATTTAGTATCTTTGACAAATGATGAAAAAAACGCTGGAACTTATAGGAGAGTATATACTCCTGATGAAACGGGTTTTTACCAAACCTGAAAAATGGCGTATTTTCTGGAAACAGTACTTTGTGGAAACCGAAAGCCTGGGACTTACTTCTGTTGCTTTGATCGGGATCATTTCCATAGCCATAGGCGCCGTACTTGTTATTCAGACCGCCTATAATATTGAAAATCCGTTCATTCCCAAAATGTATGTGGGTTATATGGTCCGGGAAAGCCTGATCCTTGAATTTTCATGTACTATGGTCGCGCTGATCCTTGCCGGTAAAGTGGGGTCTAACATATCTTCAGATATTGGGACCATGCGTCTGACCGAACAGATAGATGCCATGGAAATGATGGGGATCAATTCGGCCAATTATTTGATATTGCCCAAATTGGTTGCTGTTTGCGTATTCAATCCCATTCTTATGCTTTTCAGTTTTTTGTTGGGGATTTTGGGCGGATGGCTGATCGTAGCAGCTACCGGAATGATCACACTGAGCCAGTATGCTGAAGGCTTGCGTTTTGCCTTTAACGGGTATTATATCGTTTATGCGGTCACAAAAATGATCGTGTTCAGTTTTATTATAGTTACTGTTTCTGCTCTTTACGGGTACGGACCCAAAGCCAACTCCATGGAAGTGGGAAGGGCAAGTACCCGCTCCATTGTAGCCATTTGCCTGCTGATCCTGATCACCGACCTAATGTTAACCCAATTGATGCTGAATTAATGATATACGTACGTAATATTAGTAAAGACTTTGGAGAGCAGCAGGTGCTTTCGGATATATCCGTCAATTTTGAAGAAGGGAAAACCAATCTTATCATAGGAGCCAGCGGATCCGGAAAAACTGTGTTGCTTAAAGCCATCGCCGGACTTCACCCGATAGATTCCGGCCAGATCCTCTATGACGATATGGTCTTTAATCAGTTGGAAGAAAAAAAGCGAAAGATGATCCATAAAAAAATGGGAATGTTGTTCCAGGGATCGGCCCTTTTTGATTTTGCCACGGCCCGGGAGAATGTGGGTTTTCCCCTTGATTTTTTCACGGACTGGTCTATGGCTCAGAAAAACGAGCGCATTGACTTTTGCCTGGAACGGGTGAATCTGGAAGACATCGGGAATAAATACCCTTCCGAACTCAGCGGCGGGATGCAAAAACGGGTGGGAATTGCCAGGGCAATAGTCATGAATCCCCGTTATCTTTTTTGCGATGAGCCCAATTCCGGTTTGGATCCGCAGACGGCCATTGTCATAGACCAGCTGATAAGCGAGATCACCCATGAATACAATATGACTACCATCATCAATACCCACGACATGAATTCGGTAATGGCGATAGGGGAAAAGGTCGTTTTTTTGTACGAGGGTAAAAAACAATGGGAAGGCAGCCGGGAAAACATACTTTTTTCAGACAACAAAGCCCTGAATGATTTTGTATTTGCTTCTGAAATGGCCCGCCTGATCAAAAAATCTAAATTCTGAAACGTATTCCCAGCTCCATTTTAAACTGGGTGGGTTGGATGGTGCGGATGCTTTTGGGCTGATTGTTTTCAAAATAATGGGAAACGGTCGGTTCAATATAGATCCCCATCCATTCCGACCATTTGTACTCTATGCCCAACCCTCCGTAAACCGACAATTGAAATCCCTGTACAGGAACGTATTGACGCGTAGCTACATCATTTAACTGGCAGATATACTCATCGGCTACGGCCTTGTCCAGGGCCCCTCCGCCTACAGCGTATACCGTCAGGCGCGGGGTGTTGACTGCCCGGAAATAGACACTAACAGGGATGCCTATATAATGGGTGTTCTGATTAACAATATAAGATTTATCTGCCGTATGTACCTGGTATTCCCCTCTAAGCAGGGTGTATGTCAGCGATGCCCCAACGGAAAGCCATTTGTTGAACTCTTTCTGCACATTAATACCTGCAGATATGGGCGTGGAAAAATGTGCGGAAATAAGGTTTACATCATCCTCATCAAAATTCGGGGCCATGTAATCCGGGATACCCAGGTTGGAAAGATCGCTGCCGGCCAGGCTCAGGGGAGTTTCCCATTTTGTGGTGTACGTTGAGGGTGTAAAGATATAGTTGCCGTTAATGGCACCCTGGTAAGAAAAATTGGCGGCTGTGATCCATTTCCTGTGCATGCGGCTTGGTTCAGGAAGATCCACCGGAAACAAAGGAGTCGGAGTTCGTGGTTTTTCTTTAACAGGTTCGTCAATAGCCAACTCTTTTTGAGCGGCAGGTTCCTGCTCCGCGGCAGGCCGGGGACTTACTTTTTCAGTTTCAGGTACCGGTGTTTGCGGCGGGGTTACAAAAAGTTCGGATGTTGCAGGGACAACAGAAGCTTCGCGGAGCCTGTCCAGCTGCAACTGCGCGTATAGTCCGTGTATATGCCGGGGATAATCCGTTACGGTGATGTGAACCGGTCGGGGAACGATACGGCATATGGTTTCAGGGGCAAGTGTGTCCCGGTTGAGCACCGGCATCAGAAGAAACATCAGCAACAACAGGCATGCGGCAGTGGCTGAGCTCCACAAAAACACCCTTCTGCGACGAAGGATCATGGCTCTTCGGGACATCCGCACGGTCAAGCCTTCCCAGTCACCGTGTTCTTCCGGGAAAGAAAAATTCTGGAGTTTTTCCCTTATATTCTTATCGAAAGATTGTTCACTCATTTACCAAAGGGCATAAAGTTTCGTTAATTGTTAAAAATGCGCGGCCAAAAAACCGGGGACCGTATTCCAGGATATCTTCCTGCGTAAGCTGGAAAGTGGGTAGCATAAAATGTACGTACAACGTTTCGGCAGGATAAAGCGGATTGTAAAATTCTCCGTAACCGTTTATGATCAGCCGGAATTCCTGCGATATGGGAAAAGCCTCTGTCTGTACGGAAAATGATCCGTCTTCCTCCGTAAAAACAGGGTCTTCAGTGCGCAGGGTAACGGAAATTTCAGGCACCGGTTCCAGTGACACGGAATCCGTAACAGTTCCCTGAACTACAAAAAAAGCATGAGGATACTGGCGTGCAGCCAGGGAATCGGGTTGTTCGGGATCGTAACGGAAAGGAATGGAATCTTCGCACGAAGCCGTTAACCCCGCCAAAAGAACAATTCCTATGAAATACAACCGTTTCATTTCAAATCGCTGAGTTTGTTTTGCAGCCAGTTTCTTGCCCTGGAATACTGTGAACGGGATGTGCTTTCACTAATATGCAAAATTTCGGCTATTTCATTATGTGTATATCCCTCAATGGCGTACATATTAAAAATGGTGCGGAATCCTGTTGGCATTTGCTCTATACAACGGTATATATCACCGGCGGATATGTTTTCCAGAATATGTCCCGTGGTAACTGAACTGCCCGCAGTGGTCTCTATCTGTTCGCTGTATCGCAAGGCATCATTTTTGCGTAAATAGGAAAGTGAAATATTAACAAAAATTTTGCGTGCCCATCCTTCAAAAGAACCCGTACCGGCATAGGTCCCGATCTTTTCGAACAAAACCACAAATCCGTCCTGTGCAATATCCCGGGCAGTTTCACGGTTGCCTGTATACCGTTGACATACTGCCAACATTCTGGAATAGAGACGTTCGTATACAACACGTTGTGCCGCAGCATCTTTTTTTATGCATGCGGCAATCAGGTCTCCTTCCGGAATGTCTTTATTAAGATGATAATTTCGGCCGGAATGTTGCATGGATGTAAGAAAATTGTACAGGCGTAAACAAAAGTAAAATAAATAATTGAATTGAACGAATTATGGTAACTTTGCAATTCCCGCAATATTTAAAAACCATGTGGAAGTATCCGGTTATATTGTTATCTCTGGTTTTTCTTGCTTCCTGCGGTTACCGTCCCCTGGTGACGGCCGAAGAATCACAAGCCCTTTTTCACCAGGGACTAAATCTTTTCTACCAGGGCGATATGGCCGGTGCCCGGGAAAGTTTCAAGCGAGTTGTATCCCGCAATAAAAATAACGATGCCGCATATTATTACCTGGCGCAGATCGCAGGATATGCGGGACAATGGGAAAATGCCGACAGTTATCTAACCCAGGCCCTCAGACTGCAACCGGACAATTATTGGTACCGTCTGCAACAGGCTAAGCTTGCCGTTGCCCGGGGGAACACCCTGGAAGCAGAAAATAAATACAGTGCCTTGTCCCGGGATTACCCTCAAAAACCAGAATTGCTGTACGACAGAATAGGGCTTTACATGGAAAGCAAGAATACGGTCAAGGCGTTGGAATTGCTTGATACACTGGAAAAAAAAGAGGGTGTTACAGAATCCGGGCTGTTACTTCGGTTCAATATATTAGTGGAAAATGATAAGGAAGCTGCCGTGGCATTATTAAGCGACTATGTGCAGAACAATCCCACTACCAGGACTTTGAGCATTATGGGAGACGTTCTGGCCGGTGAAGGAGAGATTGAAAAGGCATCTGAATATTACCAATGGGCCTTACAGGCGGATCCCACTTTTATGCCGGCCGTTTTCGGTCTGGCCGAAACATACCGTTTAAAACGGCAATTTGATCTCTATTTTGAAAATATCAACGTCTTCCTGGCGTATCCCGATGTTGACGCGTCAATGAAAACCGATTACCTGAAACAGATCCTTGACGCACGTGGGTTTGTCAGTACGTTTCATCCCCAGGTAGATACTTTGTTTATGAGTACACGGAGTGCCCATCCAAAAGACAGCACCCTGGCCTATATGTATGCAGGTTACCTTATTCAGACGGAAAGACCGGGCGAAGGCCTGGAGGTCATGAAAGAAAACCTGGATCATTACCGGTACGATTACAGGGCATGGTATCAGACACTGGGGGTCATCTATTATTTAAAAGACTGGGAGATGTTGTGTGAATACGGTGCCATGGCATTGGAGAAATTTCCCGATAACACGGATTTCAGCAGCCTCTACGGAATGGCATTGTGGCAGACAGGACATCTGGAAGAGGCCATCGCCTGTTTTGAAAGAATCCTTTCCAGGCTCAATAAAGACGACACCCAAAACAGGATCCAGACCATGGCTCTGCTGGGAGACCTCTACCACGAAGCAGGGAACCGGGAGCAGTCTTTTTCTATGTATGACAAGGTCCTGAAACTGGATCCAACCAATTTGCCGGTACTGAACAATTATGCTTATTACCTGAGCCTGAGGCAGGAAAAACTGGAAAGGGCTCTGGAAATGAGTAGGATAACCATAGAACGGGAGCCAAACAATTCTACTTACCTGGACACGTACGGATGGATCTTGCATTTGCTGGGTCAAACCACTCAGGCAAAAGATATTTTCAGACAGGCTTTGGCATATGGTGGAAAAGAAAGTGCCGAAATACTGGATCATTACGGGGATGTACTCAATGCTTTGAACGAGCCGCTTATGGCCATCGTTTACTGGCAGCAGTCCTACGAAATAGAGCCCCGGGAAGAAACCATGAAAAAAATAGAGACAAACCGGAAAACGGGTCAATAGATCATGAAACGTTTTTTGCTCATCATTTCGCTGTTATTTTTTGTCACCGGAACGCTTCGGTCACAGGACGTACAGGATATGCAGGCAAAGAACCGTAGACTGCAGGAAGAAATTGCTATGCTGCAGGAAAGGATACGGACAACTTCCGACGATATAAAAGGCCGCTTGAATCAATACCGGCTGGCCCAAAGGATCTTGTCCAACAGGCAGGAACTGGTCAAAGGTATAGAGAAAGAACTGGAATCGCTCCATCAGGACATTTTGGAAAAAAACAGGGAGATAGGAACCCTGAAAGAGGAAAGGGAAACCCTGACCGCAGCCTACGAAAACTTGCTTCAGCAGGCATACCGCCACAGAGATAAAAAGCTGTGGATTATGCACATACTATCCAGTGAAAGTGCTTCGCAGGCTTATCGCAGGTGGCGTTATTTTCGCAATTACAGCGATTACATGCGTGAACAGGAGCAAAAGATCAGGCAAACACAAGTCCGGTTGCAGGAAGAAGGGGCAAAACTGGTAGCTCTTCAGCAGGAAAGGGAAAAAGCCCGGGATGAACTGGCGCTGGAAGTCAACCGGATGAATGAAGACCAGCAGAAACTCAATCGCAATATTGCCCGTCTGCAACAGAACGAAAAACAATTGAAAGCCGGGTTACAGAAACGCATAAGGGAACAGCAGAAACTGAACGATGAAATTCAGAAAGCCCTGGCTGCGCTGGAAAAGAAAGATGCCACCCGGGACAAGGAAGCCGTGGAGGCCGCCCGCGTTCTTTCGGCCGATTTTGCCGCCAACAAGGGAAACCTGCCGTGGCCACTGAAAAATGCCATTGTGATAGAACGTTTTGGACGCATCACTGACCCCAAATGGGGCTTCACGTTCGATAATAAGGGAGTTACGCTCTCCGGTCAAAAAGGGGGTGAGGTAAATGCAATTTTCAACGGCGTCGTTTCCAGTATCTGGATGGATAACAGGGACAGCTACTTAATAAGAATATTGGTTTCCCACGGAGACTTCAGCACCATCTACTGTCATATGGTGGACGTTTCTGTAAAAGAAGGAGACACAGTCGTGACCGGCCAGAAACTGGGAACCCTTTCTCCACAGGGAGAAGGGAACAGTTATTTTCAATTGCTCAGGAACGGGATCGCACTCAATCCGTCAGACTGGTGCCGATAAATTCCCGGATCACCGAAGCATACGGTATGTATCGCTCATCCCGTGGATGCACCGGAGTGAAATAACTCAGAAAATTCAAAAGACGCAACGCTTCGGGGTAAGCAGTGGATATGGGCGCAATGCGGTGCAACAACGGCTCGGCATGGGATTTTAAAACAGCCAGTTCATAGGGGAGGGCCGAGTTAAACATCACATCGGCTTCCTCCTGGTACGGGAAAATATACTTTCGCTCTCCGTGGCTGATGCTGGGCCAACGCAGAATGGTGTCTTCCGCGTTGATCCCCCGGAATTGGGAATCGCGGACCATACGGCGGATCATGCGTGTATCCGTGGTGGATATCCGGTTGTTTTCGTCCATGGATAACGAAGTCAGTGCCGAGGCGTAGATCTTGAATTTATTGGCAGCAGGGATGTTTCGCGTTACGAAAGGATTCAGGGCATGAATGCCTTCCATGATCAGGATCTCGTTTTCTTCCAGCCTCATTTTTGAGCCTTTGAATGTACGTTGTCCTGTCATGAAGTCAAAGAAGGGGATTTCCACCTCTTTTCCTTCCATCAAAGCAAAGAGTTGTTCGTTCAGAAAGGCCGTGTCCAGCGCGTCTACCGATTCAAAATCGTATTCTCCTTTCTCATCAAGAGGAGTTTCTTCCCGGTTTACAAAATAATTGTCCATTTCCAGCACAACGGGTTTCATGCCCAATACTTTCAATTGTGTAGAAATCCTTTTGGATGTGGTGGTCTTCCCGCTGCTGGAAGGTCCGGCGATCAGCACCAGCTTGATCCTGTCCTTATGGGCAAAGATCCGGTCCGCTATTTCTGCGTAACGTCTTCCGTGGAAAGCCTCCCCGGTCAGGATCAGGTCTTTCACCTTGTCGTTCTGGATCTTCCGGTTGAGAGTGCCGATATCTTTGACTCCCATAATATCGCCCCAATGGACGTATTCTTCAAATACCTCCACCAGCTTGTGCAGTTTAGGCGGGCCGTCCAGCCGTTCGTGATGATCGGGTTGGGGATACTGAAGCAGGAATCCTTTATGAAAACGGCACAGGTTAAAAAGTTTAAGATACCCGGTAGAAGGGACCAAAGGACCGTAATAAGTATCTGCGTACTCATCCAGGTAATAAACGGAAGTGTAAAAATGACCTCTTGTCTCCTGTAATAGCGCTTTTTGCGGGAAGCCGTTGGCCGCAAATATTTTTTGGGCATCGCCCGTGCACACTTTTTCCTTTCTGAAAGGAATGTCTTTTTCCACAATCGCTGACATGGTCGCATGTATTAACGCCATATCTTCATCTGTTTCTTCCCGGCCGTCGGGAAATACGATGTCACAATAAAGGGAATTTCCTACCGCATAAGAGATCCTGAGCCTGGCCCCCGGAAACAGATCCCGCACGGCTTTTTGCAGCACGAAGGAGAGGGAACGGACATATGTCCTGCGTCCGTCGGGATGCGAATAATCTATAAATTGTATATTGTGAGGGTTGTAAAGAACAAAATTCAGGCTCTTCAGGCGGTTGTCCACCAGTGCTGCCAGGTTTTTGTCTGCTTTTTTCCCGTTCCATTCCCTGTTGATCTCGTGTAATGTTTTCATAGGATAATCATTGTTGTAACCATTCTTTGAGCAATCTTCCGGTGTAAGACTGCAAATTTTCTGCCAGTTCTTCCGGTGTCCCGGATCCTACAATGTGCCCTCCACTGTTTCCTCCTTCGGGGCCCAGATCTATGATATAGTCGGCAGATCTGATGATGTCCGGATGGTGTTCTATAATCAGGATCGTATTGCCCTTATCGGTCAATTGGTGCAAGATGTTCAATAGCACCTTGACATCTTCAAAGTGCAGGCCTGTAGTGGGCTCGTCCAGTATATACAGGGTGTTGCCGGTAGATATCCGGGATAATTCGGCAGCCAGTTTTACCCGCTGGCATTCTCCGCCGCTCAGGGTAGTGGAGGGCTGTCCCAGCTTGATGTACCCTAACCCCACATCCTGCAGCGTTTTGATCTTTTGAATAATGGCAGGTACGTGTTTGAAAAACGCTACCGCCTCGTTAACGGACATGTCCAGTACCTGGTAGATGTTCTTGTTTTTATAACGGACGGCCAGGGTGTCGCTTTTATAGCGTTGGCCGAGGCATACGGGACAGGTTATTTTGACGTCGGGCAGAAAGTTCATTTCAATAAGTTGTATGCCGGCCCCTTTACAGGCCTCGCAACGGCCGCCACTGATGTTGAAAGAAAACCGGGAAGCTTTGAATCCGCGCGTTTTGGCATCGGGTGATGATGCGAACAGTTTGCGGATCTCCCCGAACACGTTGGTGTAAGTAGCCGGATTGCTCCGGGGTGTTTTACCTATGGGGGACTGGTCCACTTCCACTACTTTGTCAATGTACTGGATCCCTGAAACCGATCCATAGGGGAGTGGATGCTTTTTGGAACGGTAAAATTTCCTGGTAAGTACGGGCAGGAGCGTTTCATTGATCAGACTGGATTTACCGCTTCCGCTGACTCCGGTGATACAGATAAAACAACCCAGTGGAAAATCGGCCGTGATATTTTTCAGGTTGTTGCCGGAAGCTCCGCTTATATGCAATACGTGACCGTTGCCTGACCGCCTGTTCCGGGGAACGGGAATGCTCCGCTTCCCGGTGAGATATTCCCAGGTCAGGCTGTCCGGATGGGATTGTTCCAAAAAGGTTTTAACAGGTCCTGAATAAAGCAGTTGCCCGCCTTTACGTCCGGCTCCGGGTCCCAGATCTACCAGCCAGTCTGCGCTGCGGATGGTTTCCTCGTCGTGTTCCACTACAAGCACGGAATTGCCCGTATCGCGAAGTTTTCCAAGGGCTAGTATCAGGCGGCGGTTGTCGCGCTGATGCAGCCCTATACTCGGCTCGTCAAGAATATATAAAACATTGACCAGGGTAGATCCGATCTGGGTGGCCAGCCGGATCCGCTGGCTTTCCCCGCCGCTGAGCGTACGGGTTCCGCGGTCCAGAGAAAGATAAGAAAGGCCTACGTCTAAAAGGAATTGAAGCCGGTCCCTGATCTCTTTCAGAACGTCCAGGGCGATGGCCTTCTGTCGCTCCGAGATCCTCTCCTCAATACCGTCCATCCATCCGGAAAGCACCTGGACATCCATGGCTGTCAGTTGGGCAATGGTTTTGTCTGCAAAGCGAAAACAAAGAGCCGTTTCGTTCAGTCGGCTTCCGTGACATACGGGACAGGGTATTTCCTCCAGGTAGCGTTCCCGGGTCATCAGCTTGCTTTCAGATTCTTCGTTCAGTTGTTCCATACGATTGACCAGACCGGGGAAGGTAATGGTATAGGTGCCTCCAAGAGGAGAGGTCACATAGATGAGGTCTTCACTGCCGTAAAGCAATGTATCCATGGCTTCTTCAGGGATGTCGGAAAGGGGTGTGTCTATGGAAAAGCCGTATTTTTTTGCGATCCCTTCCAGGTAGCGGAAGAGCGTGTTGTCCCTGTATTTCCCGAAAGGTTCCAGGCCTCCCTGTGCAATGGAAAGAGACATATCGGGCATGATCTTTTTCAGATCGATCCGGGTTGTGAACCCCAGTCCTTTGCAATGAGGACAGGCGCCCTGGGGAGAATTGAAGGAAAACGTATGAGGTGCGGGCTCGGGAAATGACAAGCCGCTTTCAGGGCACATAAGGTGTTTGCTGAAATGACGGACCTGATTCGTGCCGGGGTCCAGAACGGCAAAAGACCCGTCCCCGTGATACAAAGCCGTGTTTACCGATTCGCGTAAACGGGCAAAACCGGCTTGGTCTGCCTGGTCTTCTGCGGGCGGAATAAGCTTATCCACAACAATTTCAATGAAATGAACCTTATAGCGATCCAACATCATGTTATGCGTGATCTGTGTAATTTCCCCGTCTATACGCACTTCCAGGAATCCTTTTTTCAGGACCTGGTCCAGCAATTCACGGTAATGGCCTTTTCTTCCCCTGACTACGGGAGACAGAAGGATGCACTTTTTGCCGCCGTAACGGTTAGAGATCAGGGAAACCATTTGTTCCGCGGTATAACGGATCATGGGTTTTCCCGTTGCAGGTGAATAGGCGATGGATGCCCTGGCATAAAGCAGGCGAAGAAAGTCGTATATCTCTGTTACGGTACCAACGGTTGAACGGGGGTTCCTTGTAGTGGTTTTCTGTTCAATGGCTATGATGGGGCTCAGCCCCGAGATATGGTCCACATCGGGACGTTCCAGTGTTCCCAGGTATTGACGGGCATAAGCCGAAAGTGTTTCCAGGTAACGGCGTTGTCCTTCGGCATGGAGGGTATCAAAAGCCAGTGAAGATTTGCCGCTTCCGCTCAGTCCGGTGATGATGCACAAAGCATGGCGCGGGATATCCAGGCTGATATTCTTCAGATTGTTTACCCGGGCGCCTTCAATGCGTATGTAACTTGTGGACATGATTTTCAGGAAAGATGTTGCAGGTAAGGATTATGGGCCAGCTCTTCTGCCAGGGTGGTTGCGGATCCGTGCCCCGGAAAAACGACAGTCTGTGCGGGTAGGGGCTGAATTTTCCCGGAAAGGGATTTTACCAGCAGGTCGTAATCTCCCCCCGGAAGGTCCGTTCGCCCTACATTTCCGGCAAAAAGAAGGTCTCCGGTAAACAGGTGGAACTTTTGTTCGTCATACAGACAGACACTACCGGGACTGTGCCCGGGGGTATGAAGTACTTTGAGTGCCGATGTGCCGAATGTAAGTATTTCTCCGTCTTCCAGTGGTGTGTAGTCACAATTGGGCTGGATCATATGAAATCCGAATAATCGGGCAATATCCGAGGCACGTTTCAGATTGTTTTCTTCCAGCGGGTGTAAACGGAAAGGGATGTTATAGAGCCCCTGTAAAAAACGAAGTCCCATCAGGTGGTCAAAATGCGCATGTGTGTTGACTATGAATTGGGGTGTCAGTTGGTTGTCGCGCAGGTAATGAATCAGGCGTTTTTCTTCGTTTTCCCTGAAACAGCCGGGGTCTATAATAATACAACTGCCTGTAGCATCGTAAGCTACGTAACAGCATGTTCTCAATGCATTGAAAAAAAATGTCTTACATTCCATGTTCAACTATTTTTGTGTTCCTCCCAGCATGGGAACAAAACGGTAAGAACCAAAATCTTCGGTTTTGTATTGGTCGGGTCCGGTCCGCGTAATACGCAACATATGCTGTACGTGTTGTCCCACGGGAACGACCATTTTTCCGTTCAGGGCCAGATGTTCTTTCAGGACCTCCGGAACTTCCGGCGCTCCGCAGGCAACCAATATGCCGCGGAAAGGAGCAAATTGGGGAAGTCCCGCAAAACCGTCTCCGTAGAACAATACATTCGTGTCAAATCCCGCAATGGCCAGGTTTTTCTGGGCCTGGAGGTACAGTTCGCGGATACGTTCAACGGAATATACCCGAAATCCCATTGCCATGAGTATGGCGGCCTGGTACCCGCAACCCGTTCCTATTTCCAGGACCTTGTCCTGTTTCCGGCAGTCCAGAAGGTGGGTTTGCATGGCTACCGTAAAGGGTTGGGAGATCGTTTGCCTGGCTGCGATGGGTAGGGGTTTGTCTTTGTAGGCTAAATGCTCCAGTCCCTTATCCACAAAAAGGTGGCGGGGGACACGTTCCATAGCCTGTAAAACTTCCGGATCAAAGTCGTATTTTCCTGCCAATTCTTTTATTAAAAGCCTTCTTTGTCCTTTCTGTCTGAGCGTGTCGGGCATGTGTAAATATTCGGCGTTAAATGATTAAGCCCCCTCTCTTCCGGGAGGAGGCTTTCATCAATTTCAGGCTGTTGGGTCTAGTTGTCTAAATATCTTAATGAAGGATCAAGCTGGAATGCTTTGGCCTTGAATTCACGGGCTTTGGCATTTTCGTTGATGCGACCGTATGCCACACCGGTTGTGTAGAGTACGTAAGCATCGTCCTGATCCAGGTCTTGCAATACTTTCAGGGCATCTTTTACCTGGTTCTTATTGAGCAGGGCAATGGCGTAGTTGATGTCCTTACTGTCGGACAGCAGACGTACTGCCTTGTCATTGTCGTTCTGATAAATGGCCAGAACGCCGCTGTAATATTCGGTGATCTCTTTGTCGGAAATGGCATCCAGTGCCGAGGAGGCTTTGTTGTAATCACCCTGTTTCATGGCAATGCAGGCACACTGCAAAGCTATCATGTCTTTTTCGTCCTGTTCGTCAGCTACCAGTTTTGCCTCTGTGAGGGTGGTCTGTGCTGCTTCCAGGTCATTATTAAGGATCTGGTTGTATGCCAGATTCACATACAGTTCCACGGCATCGGGATAACGTTCCAGGGATCTCTTGTAGAGCATGATGGCGTCATCGGGCTCCAGACCCAGAGCTGCCTGGATAATGTCATTGGGTGTCAGGTACTCAGGCTGGTTGTCGGCAATGATGCGGATTTCCTCGGCTGAGAGCTGGATGGGTTCAAAGTTCACGGAAACTGATCCGTAACGAAGCAACGGAAGCATCAGGTTTTTGACTTCGGCATTCGAGGCGATCTCGGCCCTGATCTGCTTTTCGGCTTCGGCCGGATTGGATGCCAGGCGGAGGAACCTTTCGGCCAGCTGGTCTTTATTGCTGACGTTTGATTCTTTCATAGCCGTGTAGAATTCATTCCAGAAACCCATGCCTGATGTGCTGGTAACCGTCCATGCGCTGGCGGGAACTTCTTTATTGTAACCGTTGTCTTTCAACGCCTGTGCAAAGAAATTACGGGTGCTTTCGGCACGTCTTTTAGCCAGCGGGTCGTTGATGCGGGCGGTGCCTTCAGGGGATGCGTTTCCTTCCACGTCTATGCGAGTGATCACAAAGTCGTTGCGGGAGGTCAGTTGCTTCAGTGAATTCAGAACGCGTGTGATTTCGGGCTGGGTGGTAATGGCCCTGGTGACGGTATAACCGTTTACCGGAAAGTATATTTTACCCTTAAGGGCGGCCCGTGCATCGGATTCAGAAGCAAAGTGTGCCATGTAAACGGGGAGTACCGGTGTAAGGGGAACGGCCACGGCCCAGTTGCACAAGGGCAGGATCAGTTCTTCCTTGCTCAGGCAATTGTAGGTCCAGCCTTGTGTCTGCAGTTTTGCCGTAGCCAGACCGTCGTGATAACGAACGGTCGTGCTGTAGCACAATACCTGCTGGACGGACCAGTCTACCACAGGATAATTGGTGTCAACCACCCCGTATCCCTGAACGGTATAGTAAGGCAATTCCTTAACATCTCCGTTGGCGTAAAGTATGGAAGGCATTATGCTGAAAGTGATCCTTTTTTCGAAATAATCCGCGGGAATCTCAACACAAAAAGAGATCTTAACGGTCCCGTTCTGCTGAATGTCAAAAACTGGCTCTCCGCAAACAATTCCGGAATAGTCGGCGGGGATCCTCGTTGTTGCGCAGGATGCCATTACCAGCGACACCACACCGAGGATGAGGATATTCAATATTTTCTTCATAGTAAATTAAGATTATGAATAGTAGATATCTATCAGGTTATACGCAAAGTTATGTAAAATATTTCCACGCAACAACATTTTTTGTTAATTACGTGTTAATTGTTTTAAGGCCGTAAAAATTGCCTATATTTGTTCTACATAAATCATTTGGTATGCATATAGCTGTTGCCGGAAACATAGGAAGCGGAAAAACCACCCTGACAAGACTTCTGTCCAAACATTACGGGTGGGTTCCCAAGTATGAAGAAGTAGTTGATAATCCGTATCTAACAGATTTTTACGAAGATATGCACAGGTGGTCTTTCAACCTGCAGATCTTTTTCCTGAACCGGCGTTTGTCGGGGATCGTCGAGATCCAAAAGACGGGACAGACTGTAATCCAGGACCGTACCATATACGAAGACGCTTGTATATTTGCCACCAACCTGCATGCGATGGGGTTGATGTCCACACGTGACTTTGACAATTACATCAGGCTTTATCAGCTGATGATATCGTTGATACCCGCACCCGATCTGATCATATACCTTAGGGCGTCTGTCTCCACATTGGTGAAGCGTATCCAGAAAAGAGGCAGGGAATACGAAAATTCCATACGGCTGGATTACCTTACCGGATTAAACGAAAGGTATGAAACATGGATCGCGGAATACGAGGGTCCCAAATTGATTTTGGAAGTAGACAACCTCCAGGTGGAGGACAGTCCGGAAGATTTCAGCGTGGTGATAGACAGGATCGACGCCCGCCTGCACGGTTTGTTCTAAGATCTTAGCTTCTTGTGCTAAGACCGCGCTCCGGAAGTAAAAAAGGCATCCCGCACACATTATTAAATTATTGTAAGTATGTTGGTAAAAACATACGGGAGTGCGGTATGCGGAATAGAAGCCATTACCGTAACCATAGAAGCAAGTGTTACTGCGGGGATTAATTTTTACCTGGTGGGCCTGCCCGACAGTGCCGTCAGGGAATCACAGCAACGCATTTCCACAGCGGTGCAGTCGGTGGGGCTGCGCATTCCCGGTAAACGCATAGTGATCAACATGGCACCGGCCGATATCCGGAAGGAAGGCTCGGCTTATGACCTGCCCCTGGCACTGGCCGTGCTGGGGGCCTCGGAACAGATAAGTGCCCGGGTCCTCGACTCCACTGTCTGCATGGGAGAACTGGCTTTGGACGGGACGGTCCGGCCGGTCAGGGGAGCACTGTCCATGGCCCTGCACGCCAGGGATTGCGGCTTCAAGGCCTGCATTTTTCCAATGGAATCGGCCCGGGAGGCTTCTGTGGTGAAGGGTATAGATATTTACGGCGTTTCCCATCTGGCACAGGTTCTTGACCTGGTAGAAGGCTTTGGGGGAGTGCAGGCGATTGAGCCGGGTCTTGAGCCGGTTCCCTCACAGACGAACGGTCAGATCATGGCGAATTGTCCGGATTTTGCACAAGTAAGGGGACAGGCACAGGCCCGCAGGGCACTGGAAGTAGCAGCAGCAGGAGGCCACAACGTATTGATGACAGGACCTCCCGGAGCCGGTAAAACATTCATGGCACGCTGTCTGCCGGGCATCCTTCCGCCTTTATCCCCGGCCGAGGCTGTGGAAACTACCCGCATCTGGTCTGTTGCCGGGGTACCCCGTGGCGAGGAAGGGCTCATGCGCTCCCGCCCGTTCCGTTCCCCTCACCACACAGCTTCTGTGGTTTCCCTTACGGGCGGGGGCGCCTCGGCTTTACCCGGTGAAATATCCCTGGCGCACAACGGGGTCCTGTATCTTGACGAGTTGCCCGAATTCCCCGGACGCGCCCTGGAAGTCCTGCGACAACCCCTGGAAGACGGGACCATCCAACTGTCCCGGGTGCGTTACAAAGTATCTTATCCGGCGCGTTTCATGCTGGTCGCCTCTATGAATCCCTGTCCCTGCGGCTTCCGCGGTCACCCCTCCCGGGCCTGTATTTGTACGGACTACCAGGTGCAACGCTACCGGAATCGAATTTCCGGTCCCCTGCTGGATCGCATAGACATTCAGCTGCAGGTTAAACCGGTAGAAATAGATGATTTGATCCCGGAGCAGGAGCAGTTGGCGCCGCCGTCCCCGGGTCAGGGGAAGTTGGGGCCGCCGTCCCATGTCAGGTCTTCAGGAGCTCTCGGCAAGTCTTCCGGCGTCACTGCCGGGTCTTCAGGAGCTCTCGGCAAGTCTTCCGGAGCTCTTGCCGAGTCGTCTGCGGTAATCCGCTACAGGGTGGAAAAAGCCCGGGAGATCCAGCGGGATCGATTCTGCGAGTTGGAAGGCGTACATACCAATGCACACATGAAAATAGACGAACTGAATCGGTATTGTGAACTGAACGGGAGCTGCCGTACGTTCCTGAAACAAGCGGCGCTTAGGATGCAGTTTTCTGCGCGCGCTCATCATCGCATCTTGCGTCTGGCCCGTACGATCGCGGATCTTGATGGGTCCGTAGCCATAGAGATCCATCACCTGGCCGAAGCCATACAGTACCGTTAAAAACACAGTATGAAGGGTGCTTTTTGGCAATCCAT
>JBAZHT010000005.1:0-55930 GCA_041652255.1 Bacteroidales bacterium | reverse complement strand
CAGGCCGCACGTGTGCCTGGCCTGACGGAAAACGGGAACACATGCAAATAAGACGGTTTCAGGTCCCTTAAGAGGTTGTATGTATTGATGAAATCAGTTTCGCTCTCGCCGGGGAATCCGGTAATCACATCTATACCCGTAAAGGCATATGGCATCAGGGAGTGGATATTTTTCATCTTATCGGCAAACAAGGCAACCCGGTAACGCCTTCCCATTCTTGTCAGTACAGGATCACTACCACTTTGCAACGGTATGTGAAAATGAGGCAAAAAGGGCTTTCCACGGGCGATTTTTTCAATGATACCATCGGTTAAAAGATTCGGTTCAATAGAAGATATCCGGTACCTGTCTATTCCGGGAACAGTCGCCAGTGCATCCAGCAGATCGGAAAAGGATTCTCCCGTGGTTTTCCCGAAATCCCCCGTATTCACGCCTGTCAAAACGATCTCTTTGACTCCTTTGGAAGCAATTTCCCTTGCCTGGCGTACCACATCGGCTATTGGGATGTTGCGACTTCTACCCCTTGCAAGAGGAACGGTACAATAAGTACAGAAGTAATCACATCCATCCTGAACTTTTAAAAAAGACCGCGTCCTGTCCCGGTTGTCTTCTCCTGCCGAATAAGCCCGAAAAAAGCCCTGTTCCGTTTCACTCGGGCCAAGGAATACTTTCCCTGTCTCAAGATCCCCCGCCGCACGGACAATACGGTCCCTGTAGCCGGTACCAAACAATGATGATATGCCCGGAATGTTTTCCAGACTATCCGGTCGCAGCTGGGCGGAGCAACCGGTCACCACTACATATGCAGACGGATTGATCCTCAACGCTTTGCGAATTGCCTGACGGCTTTTTTTGTCAGCGTGTTCGGTTACCGAACAGGTATTGATCAGGTATACATCCGCCTTCTTTGAGGAGCTGACTTTTTCATAACCCTGTTGCATAAAATCACGGGCTATGGTCGCACTTTCTGCATAATTCAGTTTACAGCCAAGGGTTATGACGGCAAAAGTTTTTTTCTCACTCATTTTTTAAATCCTTCCGGGTTAGTGTCACGGAAGCCCTGCCGGCTTCTCCGCCCAGTGCAGGAGCCAGTTTTGAGACCGTGACCCGGCATTCGATCAGGGGAAAAGAATCCGTTAGGCGTTGCAGGATCCTTCCGGCCACATGTTCCAGTAAGAAACCAGTTATTGACATCTCTGCGGATATCAATTCGTAAACACGTGAATAATCTATTGCATCTTCCAAACGGTCGGTCAAAGCCGCTTTGCATCCTTCCGTTATCATTTCAACATCCACTTTAAACCGGGTCCCTATGAGACGTTCCTCTTCAAAACATCCGTGATGCGCGTAAAACATCAGATCATGCAGAGCAATGGTAGCCATAATCAATCAGCCATTATTAAAAATACACATGGTTTTTTTCTGTAAATCCCCTCAAAATCGGGTTCATTTTTTCGCCAGTCGCCTATGGTATGTGTCCCAATAAAAGCATCCGGCATGGTAAGATCCAGGGCAATGGTCAGCCTGGTGCGGGGATGGCAGCAAGCCACCAGCGCCCGGAACAATGCCGCATTCCTGTATGGTGTTTCAATAAAGATCTGCGTCTGATGATCCCTTGCCGAGTCTCTTTCCAGCTCCCTGATCTTTTTATCCCGCATTGGCGGCTTTACCGGGAGGTAACCGTGGAATGCAAATTGCTGCCCGTTGAGTCCGGAACCCATCAGGGCAAGCATGAGGGATGAGGGTCCGGTAAGGGGAACCACCTGAAATCCGTTTTTATGTGCCAGAGCCACCAGCTCGGCACCCGGATCCGCCACGGCGGGCAACCCCGCTTCCGAGATCAGTCCCATGGAAAAACCTTTACGCATGGGATCCAACAACCGACTCATATCTTCCGGATTTGTATGCTCGTTTAATAATTCCAATTCAAGGGTTTGAACCTGTAATCCCAGGGAGGACAAATAACGCCTTGCCGATCTCAATTCTTCAACCACAAAATAACGCAATTCATGGACCTTCTGAATGGTTCCTTCCGGAATGACCAGCCGGGGATCCGCATCTCCCAGCGGTGCGGGTATCAGGTATAAGACCGTATCTTTCATTGTCCCTTCCCCTCCTGCTGCAGACGCTCTGTTAAGGCACGCTGGAATTTTCGGGCATTTTTCATATGCTCACGCAATGTGGGGGCAAAGTCGTGGTATCCGCTAAAATCATCTTTGGCACAGAAATACAGGTAATCGTGATCCTGATAATTCAATACGGCATCTATGGCTTCAATGGACGGCACACTAATGGGGCCGGGGGGAAGCCCGCGGTTTTTGTACGTATTGTAAGGAGAGTCAATGCGAGTGTGCTTTTTCAGAACCCTCCGGATGGAATAATCCCCCGTCGCAAAGATCAATGTGGGATCTGCCTGCAAAGGCATATTGATACGGAGACGGTTTATATAAACACCTGCAACAGCAGGCATTTCATCGGTTTTTTTTGTTTCTTCATAAACAATGGAAGCCAGCGTACTCACTTCCAAAGGGGTCATGCCCAGCAGTCGCGCTTTTTCCTTCCTGCTTTCGTTCCAGAACTGATTGTATTCACGGTACATTCTATTTAGAAGTTCTTCTTCCGATACCGTCCAGTAGACTTCATAAGTATTGGGGATGAACATTCCCCGCAGGCTGACCGAATCAAATCCCATGGAAGCGATCAGGGAATCATTCCTGATATGAGACAACATCCCTGCCGAATCAATTTCCAGGTTCCGTGCCAATACGGCCGCCAGCCGTTCAAATGTCCTGATGGTGCCCGAAACGGTTATATTTAAAGGATCCTGCCAGCCCATGGCCAGTTTTCTTGCCAGTTGCTGGTTATTCATGTCCGGATCAAGGGCATACCTTCCCGGATGAACATTGTCCGGGAGGTTTTCATGCGCGGCAGCCCAACGGAAAGTTTTTTCAATTTTTAAATTGCCGTTACCTGTTAAACTGTCCATCAGTTGTTCAAAATCCGCCCCGTGCGGTACCAATAAATAAGAAACAACGCCGTTTTGAGTTACAATATTCTTATGGCGAAAAGTTAAAAAAAGCCATGCGGCAACTGTAACAACCGCTACCAGGATCAACACCAAAAAGCTTATAAAAATTCCTGATCTTCTTTTCATGCAATGATTACTTATCTTAGACGTAATACCGTTCCCGGGATCAATTCAGCATCTATTCCGGGGTTCATGCCACGAAGGGATTCCAGCCGTATCCCAAAGCGCCGGGAGACATCCAGCCAGGTTTCTCCCTCGCGGGATGTCCATGTAGAAGTTCCTTCAGGACCTTTTCGGGCCTTGCGTTCCAGGTAGACCTTTTCTCCTACAGCTAACCCGGCATTCCGGGGAACATCGTTAAAGCGGGTGATCTCTCCGCGGAAAAGCCTGTACTCGGCTGCAAGTGAACGGTATGTATCTCCGGGTACGGCCAGGACATATCTTTTCCCGTTGGTCATCCGGATCCTTCTTTCCACCGAAATGGTAAATACATCATCTTCCTTTGCGGGCAAAGGCCTGCCTGAAGGAACCCCGGTAACCACAGGGTCCTCCCCTGCTTCCACAAGAGGATAACTGTCATACAGGTACAACCGGTTCTTTTCTATCAGGTCTATGAGCAATTGGGCATACCTTGGATTTGTGGCATAACCCGCCTCTTTAAGCCCGTATGCCCATCCTTTGTAATCAGAAAGATCCAGTTCAAACAAACCGGCATAACGGGGACGTGTTCTTAAAAAATAGGAATGATCGTAATAAGAATCTTCAGGCGTAGGATACTTCCTGAAACATTCGCCCGCGGCATCGTCGTCGTGATAAATCCTGTCTCCTTCCCATTCGTGGCATTTTATTCCAAAATGGTTGTTTGCCTCCACAGCCAGACGGCTGTTCCCGTTGCCGGATTCCAGGCAACCCTGGGCCAGGATGATACTGGCAGGTATGCCGTACCGGTGCATCTGATTTACGGCAATATTTTTGTAACGTGCTATGTATTGTTCCCTCGATAATTCCTGACCCCGTTGACCGGATAACGGACCGGCAGCAACATTTACCGGGAGAATAAATAAAACAATGCAAAATGCCTTATATAGACACGGATTCAACATGCTGCAAATGTAGTATAAATTATTATATTTGCGTTCTATAAACCTTCATACCTCATGAACAGGAGTACCCTTAAGATTGATTATACAGAGACGGTCAAAAACGACCTGGAACGGGAAGATTCCGAATTGATAGAAATGGCTTTTAAGGCAGCACACAATGCTTATGCACCCTATTCCGGGTTTCGGGTGGGAGCCGCTGTCCGTCTTGACAACGGGATGATCCTTCAGGGAAACAACCAGGAAAATGCCTCCTTTCCTGCCGGGATCTGTGCCGAACGCGCAGTCATCTTTTATGCACACGCCAACTTCCCTGAATCAAAGATCCGGGCCATTGCCGTTACAGCATCTCCATGCGGAGTTTGTCGCCAGGTACTTTTGGAAAGTGAAAAAAGAGCCGGAGCTCCCATTCGCATGATCCTGGCAAACGGAGACAAGATATTTATTTTCAAAAGCGTCAAAGATCTCCTTCCTTTCGGATTTGATTCTTTCTGATTTTTTGTACCTTTGCCACGGGTAAGTCGTGTACGACCAGCTCCCACTGAACTCCCCCAGGGTTGGAAGACAGCAAGGGTAGGTGGTTGTAGCGGTGCGATACACCAAGCTTACCCTTTTTTATTTCAATATGAAAATAGCGATCGGATTGTCAGGCGGAGTGGATTCTTCGGTAGCTGCCCTTCTTCTTAAACAAAAGGGGTACGATCTCATTGCTATGTTCATGCGTAACTGGCACGACACCACAGGAACTTTACACGGAGACTGCGCCTGGGAAGAAGACCTGGACCTGGCCAAGATGGTCGCCCGTAAGCTGGATATCCCTTTTTATTTTACTGACCTGAGCCGGGAATATCGTGAACGGGTGGTGAACTATATGTTCAACGAATACGGAAAAGGGCGCACACCCAATCCGGATGTTTTGTGTAACCGCGAGATCAAATTTGATGCATTCCTGGAAAAAGCACTCGAACTGGGCGCGGAAAAAGTGGCCACAGGCCATTACTGCCGTTCGGATATGACTGCTGACGGAGAATTCAGGTTATTACAGGGAATTGACAACAACAAAGACCAGTCTTATTTTTTATGCCAGCTTAACCAGGAGCAATTGTCAAGAGCGATCTTTCCTATAGGTGAACTAAGAAAACCAAGGGTCAGGGAGCTGGCACAGGAAGCCGGCTTGCCAACGGCGGACAGGAAAGATTCCCAGGGTATTTGTTTTGTCGGGAAAGTAGATCTTCCGGTCTTTTTGCAACAGAAACTCAAACCGCGCGAAGGAGATGTCGTGGAAGTGTTCCGGGATGGTTCCCGCAAAATCATCGGCAAGCACGACGGGGCTCATTTCTACACTATAGGACAACGCAAAGGGCTCCGTATAGGCGGGCACGTAAATCCTTTGTTTGTGCTTTCGACAGACGTTGACACAAATACCGTGTATGTAGGAGAAGGACAGGACCATCCGGGATTGTACCACAACAAACTAACCATTGAAGAAAAAGATATTCACTGGATACGTCCGGGCCTTGAATTAAAAGAAGGTCAAGAGCGACCTTATAGCATTCGCATACGTTACAGGCAACTTCTCCAGGAAGGCATCGTACGGTGTGAAAAGGGACTGAGCATCACCTTCACCGAACCTCAGCGCGGGATTACCCCGGGGCAATTTGCGGCCTGGTACCGGGGAGAAGAACTGGCCGGGTCAGGGGTCATAGCATCCCGTTCATAACTTCCAGCGCCTTCCGGTATTCAGGCAGAAGCGGATTGATCACCCTGTAAAAATATCCCTGTCCGAACAAGCGGGCACCTATCAAAGCCTTGAGCTGCATTCTGATATGTTTTTCCGATAAAGCCAGGTCTCCTTCCCCCGGGACGAACCCTTCTCTTTCAGCGTATTCCAACAGGCCGGCAAACGGGACTTTATCCGTAGTCATCCCTTTGTCATACGATTCAAAAGAGTCGTAACGTTTAGAAAGCTCCTCTCTTTCTGTATCCAGAAAATCATTGATGAACGCATTTACGATCCCCCTGCGGGCCAATTGTATGTAAAATTCCGAATAATAGGTGGTATCTGCAGGTACAAACACATCTGGCATGATCCCGCCTCCCCCGTACACAATTCTATTTTCTCTCAATGTCCTGAATGCCAATGAGTCAGGTATCTGAATACTGTCTGCATGATACGATTCGCCCCTCTGGTAGCGTTCCATGAAATCCCTGTAATACAGATCCTTTTCCCCCATTTCATAGGGAGACTGGATAACCCTCCCGCTGGGGGTATGGTACCTTGCCACGGTCAGGCGCAACTCAGAACCGTCGCTCAACGGAAACGACTGCTGCACCAGACCTTTCCCGAACGAACGCCTTCCGACGATTGTTCCGCGGTCCCAGTCCTGAATGGCTCCCGCCACGATCTCACTTGCCGAGGCAGACCTTTCATCTATCAGTACAACAACCGGAGTGTTCATAAAGAAGCCCATTCCCGAGGCCGGGATCTCCCGGCGCTTCATTTTTCCACCTTCTGTAAACAGAACCAGTTCCCCTTTCTGCAGGAATTGTTCTGCCAGGAATACCGCAGCGCCCAGAAAGCCGCCTCCGTTACCCTGAAGATCCAGTATCAGTCCCCGGGGCATACGTTCTATTCCTTTAAAAGCCGCAATGAATTCCTCCTGTGTGGTCAGGGCAAATTTGTTCAGCTTAACGTACATAATGCCCGGAGCGGCCCAGTAAGAAGCATCTATACTGTTGATAGGTATTTTATCGCGTACCACTTCAAAATACAAAGTTTCGCTTTCTCCCTTACGTATTACGGTCAACCCCACCCGGGTCCCTTTGGGGCCCCTCAGCAGGTCGTATACCTGTTGATTGGAAAGATCGGGAGAGGATATTTCTTTACCATCCACAGCCACTATCCTGTCGTCAGCCCTTATGCCCACACTTTCAGACGGAGCCCCTGCGATCGGATTAACTACGACCAATGTATCCCGTATAATGGCAAATTCAATGCCTATCCCATCAAAATTACCTTCCAGTGGTTCGTTCATGGCTTTCACTTCATCTGCAGGTATAAAACTTGAATGCGGGTCCAGCTGATCCACCAGTGTTTTCATCATGCCGTCCACTAATGCTCCCGTATCAATACTGTCAAGATAGTACTGTCCGACATAAAACAACGCCTGTCCCATTTTGTTAACCTGCTGATTCAATCCGTCATCAGATATTTGTGTGTATGCAGGCCGACTTACCATCAACAGGAAAGTCAATACCGGTAGAATAAAGGGGATCTTTTTCATATGGTACAAATGTAATAAATATTACTCCCCTTTCCTTTTTTTTGAAACAGGTTATTTTTTTAGTAAATGCTTTTACTATATTTGCATTTACTATCTAACCTTATACAATTTTACAGACCTGATCTTTATGAAAACAATTATCCGGCCCGTTATCGTATTGTTTCTGATTTTCTTTATCGGCATACCTGCAGGGGCACAGGTATCAGCGCTTGAAGAAAGAACATCCAATCTGGAAAGTATCGTGTCAAAACTTCCGAAACTATCGGGATTTATCAACTTACGATACCAGTATGAAAACGATCAAAACTCTTTTGACATCCGACGCGCCAGACTTGATTTTAAAGGCGACCTTGTCAAATGGCTCGATTACAGATTGCAGGTAGACTTTGCGTCTTCTCCAAAGATCATTGATGCGTATGTCAGGTTGAAATTCAGTCCTATGTTCAATATTCAGGCAGGTCAGTTCAAACTGGCTTTTTCTCTTGAAAACCCTTACGGGCCACTGACACTGGAAACCATGGAGAATTCACAGGTTGTCAGTTACCTTTCGGGAATTAATGACCTTGCAGGAAGCAAAGGAGCCGGACGAGACCTGGGAGTTGCCGTATACGGTGGCTTTTTCCAACAGGACGGTTACAATATTATTGATTACGTGGTAGGTCTGTACAACGGAACGGGCATCAATGTAAAAGACAACAACAAACATAAGGACATTACAGGCCGGCTGGAGATCCATCCCATTCGCCCGGTAACCCTGACCGCATCCTACTACAACGGAAAGATAGGGGAAGACGGAGACCTGAACCCAAGAACACGTTACGGCTTCGGAGCCCGGTACGATGACGGGGACATACTGCTTAGAGGTGAATACCTGAAAGGAAAAACCGACCAGACAGACAGCGACGGTTTCTACGTTGTTGCCGGTTATAAATTCGCAGGAAAATTTCAGCCTTTACTAAAATACGATTTTATGCGTAAGGACCTGGCCAATGAAAATTCGCGACAAATAAACTACCTGGTGGGGTTTGACTACTGGCCGCACAAAATGTTCCGTCTGCAGGTCAATTATACCTACAGGACATTTATTGAAAAAGAGAACAACAACGGATTGCTGGGCATTATGCTTACGGCACGTTTCTAAAGAAGATAACTAACTAAAACCTTATTTTTATGACTAAAGAAACTAAACAGTCGTGGTGGAAACAATTTATGACAGAAGACTGGATCATAGTAGTTGCAGCTACCATCATTCTGGCGCTGGCGGTTATAGTACCTGCCGTTATGCCCAGGATGCCAAAAACCCTTTTTACGGCCAAAGAATGGTTGGATGCCGGGTATATGTTTGTTTTTCTGATGCTTGTGACTTACCTGACATCGTTTATTCTTAAAAAACCCCTGAAAGGATTGTTCTTCTCATTTCTTGCGATCTATCTTCTGGCGCTTCTCTCCAATGTAGTTGCAGCCATTCCCGCCGTAAAATCCACCGGGCTGGAATCCGTATTTTTTGCCGTAATTTTCGGATTGATCATCAGTAACATCGTGGGCGTTCCAAAATGGCTGAAACCGGGCATTCAGAGTGAATTTTACATTAAGGTAGGTATCATCACACTTGGATCCACCATCTTGTTCGGGGAAGTCATGAAAGCCGGTGCATACGGCCTGGCCCAGGCTTTGGTGGTTGTTCTTGTTGTATGGAATTTCGCATTCTGGGTTGCCCGTAAAATGAAAGTCGATGATGAAATGGCCACAATGCTGGCCAGTGGTGTTTCCATTTGCGGTGTATCTGCCGCCATTGCCACATGCGGTGTGATCAAGGGAAACAACAAAAAATTGTCAACGGTGATCTCACTCGTGCTGGTGATCGCCATTCCCATGATGTACCTGTTGCCGTGGCTTTCAGAACTGATGGGATTGTCTTCATCGGTTGCCGGTGCCTGGCTGGGTGGGACCATTGATACCACCGGGGCCGTAGCTGCCGCAGGTACCATGTTGGGAGAAGAAGCCGCTCAAACGGCCATTATTGTGAAGTCTTCCCAAAACGTGCTGCTGGGTGTTGCAGCCTTCCTGATAGCTCTTTACTGGACTTATAAAGGAAAAGAAGGACAGGAAAAACCTACAATAAAACTGATATGGGATCGTTTCCCGAAATTTGTCGTAGGATTTGTACTTGCTTCCCTGATCTTCAGTATTTTCTTCAGTATTGAAGACGCCAAGGTCGTTGGAAAGATCACCAAAGGATTCAGCAATTCCCTGTTCAGTATTGCCTTTGTTTGTATTGGTCTGGAAACACGGTTTAAAGAAATTTTCTCTAAGGAAAACCGCCAACCCCTGAAAGCATTCCTAACTGCACAGGGTGTGAACATAGTCTTTACCCTTTTGGTTGCTTACCTTATCTTTGGGGTTATTCAGCCTCTGCTTGGATAAACTTGCGCGGGACAGTGAATGTACGGCCTTCCGTACTCAGTTCAGTGTTGGGGAATATTTCCCTTGCCTCGGCCAAAAAGGCCGGGGTTTTTTTATACCTGGACGAAAAATGTCCCAGGAGCAATTGGCCTGCTCCTGCATCAAGTGCTGTCCGGGCTGCCTGACGGGCGGTACTGTGAAGGTATTTTTCTGCCGCAACAAAGTCCTGTTCCAGAAAAGTAGCTTCGTGGAACAACAGGTCTACTCCTTTTATCCATGAAGGAATTTCAGGCCGGGGAGCCGTATCGGTACAGTAGGCAACAGACCTGGGATAACTTTTGCGGACAGGTTTTTCGCGGAACAAATAACCGTATGCAGGGATACTGTGATTTAAAGGGAATGCAGACACATCCGCCGTATCTGTCTCCAGTATTGGTGAAAGTCCTTCAGTCTGTACTTTTTCATGAACGATATCGAAGGAAGGTTCTCGTTCTCCCAGGAAATCAAAATAAAAAGCGATCATCTTTTCCAATCCCCCGGGAGCATGAATATACAAGGGCAGTTTTCTGTTGAGTAAATGCATGGTGGAAAGCATTCCCAACAAACCGAACACATGGTCCCCGTGCAAATGGGTAATGAAAATATGATCTATCGATCCCGTGGATATACCCAGCTGCCGCAGTCTTAACTGGGTTCCTTCACCGCAATCCAGCAAAAATAACCGCCCACGTATGTTCAATACGTGAGCGGTAAAATAGGTATCTCTTGTAGGAAGTGCCGAAGCACATCCAAGACTAGTCAGCGTTAGCGGCATTTTGTTCCATTTCCGATTTCAGGGCAGCCAAATCGGAAATATCTCCCAATGTCGTTTTTTCCAAGTTGGCTTTCAATTTCTTGACAGCTTTCTGGGTGCTTTCAGGTTCGTTACCGGAATTTTCCCTGGCAACGGGTTCTTTTTTCACATCCTGCTCCCAGGTACGTGTATGAGATATCGTAATACGTTTACTGTTCTTATTGAATTCCAGAACCTTAAAAGGCAGTTTCTCTTCCAGGGTAACGGCTGTACCGTCTTCTTTGGCAAGGTTCTTCTGACTAACAAAGCATTCAATTCCGTAAGGTAATGTAACCGTCGCTCCTTTATCCACAAAATTGGTAATGGTACCTTCATGAACGGATCCGGGAGTAAATACCGTTTCGAACACTTCCCAGGGATTTTCTTCCAGTTGTTTGTGCCCCAGACGAAGCCGTCTGTTTTCCTGATCTACTTCCAGGACAACTACTTCCAGGTTCTCTCCAATTGAAGTAAATTCCGAAGGATGTTTCACTTTTTTGGACCAGGACAGATCACTGATATGGACCAGACCTTCCACGCCCTCTTCCAATTCCACGAAAATGCCGAAATTGGTAAAGTTCCGTACAACGGCTTTATGCTTTGACTCTACTGGATACTTTTCATTGATAGTGGCCCAGGGATCGGGTTTGAGCTGCTTGATACCCAGTGACATCTTTCTTTCTTCCTTGTCTATGGTCAGAACCACAGCATCCACTTCCTGTCCTACTTTCAGAAAATCCTGGGCACTGCGCAAATGTGAAGACCATGAAATTTCCGTTACGTGGATCAAACCTTCCACACCCGGCTGGATCTCAACAAAGGCTCCGTAATCGGCTATAACCACTACGCGTCCTTTCACGACCGTTCCCACGGTAATGTTGTCTCCAAGTGAATCCCACGGATGAGGTGTCAGCTGCTTCAGACCAAGTGCAATACGTTTTTTTGTATCGTCAAAGTCCAGGATAACCACATTGATCTTCTGATCAAGTTGTACAATTTCTTCAGGATGGTTGATACGGCCCCAGGAAAGGTCAGTTATATGGATCAGTCCGTCAACACCTCCCAGGTCAACAAATACACCGTAAGAAGTTATGTTCTTGACAGTTCCTTCAAGTATCTGGCCTTTTTCCAGTTTCCCTATGATATCCGCTTTCTGGGCTTCCAGTTCGGCTTCTATCAGGGCTTTATGTGATACGACCACATTCCTGTATTCGTGATTGATTTTCACGATCTTGAATTCCATGGTCTTATCTACAAATATATCGTAGTCACGGATAGGTTTCACATCTATCTGCGAACCCGGTAAAAATGCTTCAATTCCGAATACATCCACTATCATACCGCCTTTTGTACGGCACTTGATGTATCCTTTGACGATTTCATCTTTATCATAAGCCTCGTTTATGCGATCCCAGGAACGCAGGGAACGGGCTTTTTTATGTGATAATATCAACTGTCCCTTTTTATCCTCAGCAGTTTCAACATAAACGTCCACCTTGTCGCCTACAGCCAGTTCAGGATTGTAACGGAATTCGTTAACGGATATTACTCCTTCACTTTTAAACCCGATGTTTACGATGACTTCTCTTTTGTTAAGGGAAACAACGGTACCTTCTACGATCTCATTTTCAATCACCTTGTTCAGTGTCTGAAGATACTGATCTTCTATAACGCTTTTTGGTGTATCGTATACGGTTTCTTTTTCAAAAGCTTCCCAGTCAAACTGATCACAGGGAACGGATGCATTGCTGATCCTGTTTTTAGGTTGGTTTTCTGATGCGTTAAGATCTTCTGAATAATCTTCAATCTCTTCGTTTTTCCGGATAACGATCTCATCCGGGTCCTGATCTTCTTTCAGGCTCTTTTTAGGGGACAAATCTTTTTCTTTTGCCATTTTGTTTAATTTCAGTAAGAATTAGAAAGTTAGACTTTATTTATAATCCCTTTACAAGGGGCTGCAAAAGTAAACGTTATTTTTTAATTATCAAAAGAATGTAACTTTACAGGATCATTTTTTAACCCATTTTTATGAATAAAAACAATTCCGGGGTAAGATCTTTCCCAAAAAATTATTGGACGGCAGTAATTATGGAGTTCTTTGAACGGGGAGCCTATTACGGGGTCCTTTCCGTTTTATCGGTTTATCTGGTTCTTACGGGAGATGAAGGAGGACTGGGTTTTTCCAGGGAGGCTGCCGGTGCCATAATGGGGACGATTCCTCCCCTGCTCTACTTCCTTCCGATATTTGCAGGAGCGTTGGCAGACAGATACGGGTTCAGGAATCTGCTGATGGTGTCATTCACGTTTCTGGCAACAGGTTATTTTCTTACAGGCATAACTGAATCCTACGGACTGGTCTTTGCTTCTCTCATAATCATGGCCATAGGTGCCGGTTTGTTTAAGCCTGTCATTTCCGGGACCATAGCTCACGCAACAAATGAAAAGAATTCAACGCTTGGATTTGGCATATTTTACTGGGCCATTAATCTTGGTGCTTTTCTTTTTCCTCTGATCCTGGTTCCCGTATTGAAAAAGCAGTCTTACACATATGTTTTCTGGATGGCTGCAGCTGCCGGGATTGTGCTCCTGCTTATCAATATTTTCTTTTACAAAGAACCCGAGCACCAAAGGTCCAAAAAATCAGTAACCAGGGTCTTCAAAGATATGGTTCTGGTATTCAGGGACTGGGAGTTTATTGTAATGATATTGTTGTATTCCGGTTTCTGGATCATGTATTTTCAAATGTACGGCACTGTTTTGTGGTATGTTCACGACCAGATGGATATGACTTCCGTGAATCATGCCGTAAATACTGCATTGGAATGGGTCACAGGAAAACCTGCCGGATGGAAATTTGATGTGGAACACGTTACCGTCCTCAATGCCGGGGTCATAATACTGCTGCAATTATTTGTTTCCAGGCTGGTCAATCGTTTTAAAGCACTCCCTACAATCATAACCGGTATCGGATTGGGAACCCTGGGCATGGCCATACTTGCGGTTTCGGGAGATGCGTGGGTATTTATAATTGGCTGTATTGTTTTTACACTGGGAGAAATGACAGCTCATCCCAAATTCAATTCTTTTGTAGGCCTTATTGCTCCTGCAGACAAAAAGGGCCTTTATATGGGTTATTCTTTTTTCTGCAGTGTCATTGGAAGTTTTGTGGGCGGATTCATAGGCGCTCCTTTGTACAATCACTTTGTTGATAATTTGGGCAGACCGGATATATTATGGATAATTTTCAGCTGTATAGGATTAACCAGTGTGGCAGGTCTCATGGTATTTAACCGGGTTGTAATAAAAAAACAAAACTAGATCATGAACATCTCAGAAAAAATCCAGGCACTCAGATTGCTGATGCAGAAAGCCGGTTGGGACGCAGCTGTAATTTCAGGTACAGATCCTCACGGAAGTGAATACCTGCCGGAACGCTGGCAACAACGAAAATGGATATCGGGTTTTACAGGTTCTTACGGAACGGTGGTGATCACCCGTGATCATGCCGGATTATGGACAGATACACGATACTTTATCCAATCCCGGAAGGAACTGGAAGGAACGGAATTTGAATTGCATCCTTTACGCGTACCCAAAGCAGTAGATTATCCTGAATGGCTGGCTACAAACCTTACTACCGGCGCCATAGTGGGTATTGACGGAGAATGTGTGACGTACAGGGACGCAGAACGCCTGAGAAAAGCACTGAAAGGCCTGGACGCTACCTTAGATAGCCGGGCTTCTTTTCTAAACGCCATATGGAATGACAGGCCGGGATTGCCCTTGAACCCTGTTTTTATTCTTGAAGAAAAATACAGCGGAAAAGCTGCCCGCGAAAAACTGGAGCACTTACGCCAACAAATCAAAGAAGAGGGCTGTTCGCATATCGTTCTGAACAGTCTGGATCAGATAGCCTGGCTGTTCAACCTTCGTGGCCATGATATTCCGTTCAATCCGGTAGCCGTTTCTTATGCCCTGATAGATGAAAAGAACGCCACGTTTTTTATCACTCCGGGGAAAGTAAGTGAGAATGTGATTCAGATTCTCAGGGAACAGGGTATATCGGTCATGCCGTATGATTCCTTTCCAGTTGTTCTGCAATCCCTGCCGCCTCAGACCAGAATCATGGCCGATGGTAACACTTTGAATTACAGCACATTCCAAGCTTTAATCGCAAATTGTACTGTTCAGGATGTTCAGTCTCCGGTAATCCTTGACAAAGCCATCAAGAATTCTGTTGAAACCAATGGATTCAGAAAAGCATACCTTAATGACGGAATTGCCCTGGAACGTTTTTTCTTCTGGCTGGAAAGATCACTTGAAAAAGACATTGTTCTGACAGAAACAGATGCCGCAAAAAAACTTTCCTGGATGCGTACACTGGCCGAAGGAGCTATGGGAGACAGTTTCCAATACATCTCGGCATACGGACCCAACGCCTCCCTGCCGCACTATGCTCCTAATCCAAAGACTGCCCTTAGTCTTTTGAAAAAAGGGTTGTATCTGATAGATTCCGGCGGACATTATTTATACGGTACAACCGACATTACCCGTACCGTCCCGTTAGGCCCCTTAACACAGGCGGAACGCCAAGATTACACATTGGCTTTAAAAGGAATGATAGCCTTGAGCCGGGCCGTTTTTCTGAAAGGGACCAAAGGGACCCATCTGGATATGCTCGTCAGGGATCCCTTGTGGAGGCATCGCATAAATTACGGACACGGGACCGGGCACGGAACCGGGCATTTTCTTTGTGTTCACGAAGGTCCGCAGGATATCAGAATGACCTGGAGAGATCAGGACCTCCTTCCGGGCATGATCACGTCCAACGAACCCGGTATCTACCGGGAAGGATCACACGGTGTTCGTCATGAAAATGTTTTATTGTGCAACTTATTGGAAGAGAACGAATTCGGGATCTGGCTGGGATTTGAGACACTAACTTTATGTCATATAGACACTTCCCCGCTCCTAATTTCACTTATGGAACCATCAGAAGTGGAATGGCTTAACGCCTACAACAGGTCTGTTTATACAAAACTGGCTCCCTTCCTGACTTATGATGAATCGGTTTGGCTGGAAAAGAAAACCGCTCCCGTTGTAATGTAACGGATCAACCCCCTATCACAGTCTCTATTCCAAGCGATTGAAATTTCAAAAACAAAGAATCTATACTCTCTTTATGAGGAGTTGAGAAAGATTTTTGAAACGGCACTTTTCCGCTGATAATTCGTTTTTTCTTATCTGTCCCAAAATTGTGATAAGGAAGCAGATGAATCCCTTTCAAGTTGCCGGGATCGCGTAATTCAAGAATGAAACGGATCATTTCATCAATACACGATCCGTTGTCATTAATTCCGTGTATAAAAGGGATCCTGATAATAAACGGGACTCCGGAACAGGCCACATGGCGCAGATTTTCATGTATCAGGGCATTGTCTGCTCCCGTAAATTTTTTATGAAGCAAAGGATCCATTATTTTCAAATCTGCCAGGAACAGGCCGGTGTAGGGGATCATTTCCCTGACCACCTGAGGGGAAGCATAAAGGGACGTATCTACGGCTGTATGGATTCCTTTTCCCTTGCACGTTTTAAGAAGGTTCAATAAAAAAACGGGCTGGGCAAGCGGTTCACCCCCTGTAAAAGTAACTCCGCCCCGGGAACGGTCAAAAAACATTTTCTCCTTGAGAATGAGCTCCATAACCTGTCCGGATTCCATATAGTTTCCACATAATTCCAATGCTCCCGACGGACAATTATCAGCAAGGGTATGATCCTCACAAGCATTGCATCCCAAACAACGGGACTTATTGAAGATAAGCTGCGGCAAGGGATCTATCCCCTCAGGATTGTGACACCACTGGCAGGACAAAGGACATCCTTTAAAGAACAGGCTCATACGAATGCCCGGGCCGTCATGAATGGCATACCGTTTAATATCAAAAATACATCCTTGAACAGACATGGTCTCAAATTTCCCGGTTCATGGTCCTGCAAATGATATCTTCCTGTAAAGCCGGTGCCAGGTGGTTGAAATAGTCACTGTACCCAGCGACGCGTACCATCAGATCCCGGTATGATTCAGGTTCTTTTTGAGCTTTACGGAGTGTTTGGGTATCCACTACATTAAATTGTATATGGTGTCCTCCCGATTCAAAATAACAACGGATCAGGAATGCCAGTTTTTCCAGGTCCCTGTCCGATTTCATCATTGAAGGTGAAAAACGCTGGTTGAGCAGGGTCCCTCCTGATTTTTCCTGGTCCAAACGGGAAAGGGAGCGAATAACGGCCGTAGGTCCGTTTGTGTCGGCTCCGTGTGAAGGAGAAGTCCCATCTGAAAGTGATCGTCCGGCCATTCGCCCGTTTGGCAAAGCTCCGGTAACCGACCCAAAATACACATGACAGGTAGTAGAAAGCAGATCCATATGAAAAACGCCGCCGCGAATATTGGGTTTCCCGTCTATGGCAAGGAACATATCTTCATAGAGTCTCACAGCCAGACCGTCAGCAGAATCATCATCATTGCCGAAAAACGGGGTTTTGTTGATCAAATACTGCCGCATGGGTTCATTATCCCTGAAGTTCTCAGATAACGCCTGCAACAATTCCTTCATTGACCACTTCCGGTCTTCATAAACATGCTTTTTGATGGCAGACAGACTATCCGTTACCGTTCCAAGACCGGTGCATTGAATATACGACGTATTGTACCTGGGGCCCCCGTCATAATAGTCTTTCCCGTTTTCTATGCAATCATCTATCAACACAGAAAGGAAAGGGGCCGGTGTCATTTGGGCTGTCAGGCGCTCAATCTGTGCATTCACCCTGATCTTGGTATCTATAACGTAATTAAGCTGCTTTATAAAAGCCTCGTAAAAGGTTTCAAATGAATCAAACCGAGTGGGATCGCCTGTTTTCAGACAAATCGTTTTTCCTGTAACGGGATCTTTTCCATTATTAAGTGTAACCTCAAGGATCTTTGCTACGTTCAGATATCCCGTCAATAAATAAGCTTCTTTACCGAAAGCGCCTACTTCTATACAACCGCTGCAACCCCCTTCCCGGGCATCCCGAATGGTTTTTCCCTGCCTGGTCAATTCTTTGATATAAACATCGGGATTGAAAAGCGAGGGATACCCGTAGCCTTTACGTATGATCCGGCAACTTTCCAGTAAAAAACGATCGGGAGTACAGGATGCAATATGTGCCGAGGCGCCGGGTTGAAGAAGGTGTAGTTCTCCCAGTGTCTCAAGCATAATATAAGATACGGGGTTCACGGCATCGGTTCCATCGGGCCTCACCCCGCCAATATTGATGTTTGTAAAATCATTATAAGTGCCGCTTTCGCGTGCTGTAACTCCTACCTTTGGCGGAGCCGGATGGTTGTTGACTTTTATAAACAGGCAGGCCATCCATTCCCGGGCTGCATCTTCCGTAAGTGTTCCTGATTTTATTTCCTTCAGGTAAAAAGGTTCCAGGTGCTGGTCCAGGTGACCGGGATTCATGGCATCCCATCCGTTAAGTTCCATTATGGTTCCCAGGTGTACAAACCAATACATTTGCAATGCCTCCCGGTATGTGGAAGGAGCATTGGCCGGTACGCGCCGGCATATAGCAGCTATACTTTCCAGTTCAACCGCCCTTTTGCTGTCACCATGTTTCCTGCAGTCCCCCGCAATTTCCATAGCTAGTTCAGCATGACGTTCCGCAAAGATCACCAAAGCTTCACAAGCAATATCCATGGCTTGCAGCGTTTCTTTTTTCCGACCTGTATCCGCATCCTCTGTGTTACTTAATCCTGATAATACTCCTGCTATCCGGCGACGGAAATCATTCATTCCGTATTTGTAGATCTTACCGTCAAGGGCAGTGTGCCCCGGAGCCCTCTGTTCCGCAAATTCGGTAAAAAGGCCGCTTTCATACATCAGTTTCCAGTCAGCCGGTAAAACGGAAAAGATTTGCTCCCTCAGTGTCTTTCCTTCCCAGAAAGGTATGATCTCATCATGATAAATGCGTATGTCTTCCTCTGTTACTGAATAACGCTGCCGTTCCCGGGTATTGAGTATCCGTAGGTCCCGGACACTGTGACAGGTCAGTTCCGGGAAGGTAGGCACTGCTTTGGGACGGGGTCCCCTTTCTCCCACTATCAGTTCCTGTGCTCCAATATAGATGGATTGTTTTTGGCATAATTCCCTGAAAGACATAGCCCTCAAAATTGGAACGGGATATTTTCCTTCATTATTTTTATAAAAATCCGTCAGGATCCTGGCTCTTTCTATGCTCAAAGACGGTTCGGCCAGGTACGATGTTTTTCTTAAAAATGCTACTCTTTCGCTAATTGCCAAGCCTGGGTTCATTTGATCATTTTTCTTTTCTTAAACAACCATATAGCTGTCACAACAGTTAACAGCATCAGAAACAGCAAGACGGCAAAATCCCACCACTTATGTTCAGAAATAATGGGTAATTTCACATTCATCCCGTAAATACTGGCAATCAGAGTGGGTGGCATCAACAACAAAGATACAAATGTAAAAACCCGCATCAGTTTGTTCTGTTCCAGGTTGATAAGACCCATTGCCGTATTTTGAAGGTATTCAAGGCGTTCAAAACTGAAATTGGCGTGATGGATCAGTGAATCCACGTCTTTGTTCAGGACCTCCAGCTTGGAATACACATCCCTGGGGAATTTGTCACTTTTCAGAATTCCCGATAAGACTCTTTGTTTGTCCACACCGTTGGCACGGATCACCATAGTGTTTTCCTGCAACTGGTTTACATCCAACAGAAAGTTTTCACCCATGGACTCACCAAGATCAATACGTCTGGAAAGTTGCGAAATTTCCTTGGAAAGGATCTCAACCAAATCTGCATCCACGTCTATCCGGTTTTCCAGAATGCTCACCATGATATGATACCCGGTGGGAAAAAGTCTGTAATTACTTATTAGCTTTCGCTGCACCTCGGACAAAGTCCTGAGGGGTGTATGACGCAGAGTGACCAGAATACTCTCGGATATAATAAAAGAAACAGGTTCCGATGAATAATCGTCCGGGCCCGGGATCAAAAAGTTGGTATTGGCAAATATAGTGGTTTCGGTTTCGAAATACCTGGACGAAGATTCAATTTCTTCTGCCTGCGCTCTGCTTTGCAATGTCGTATCCAGAAATTCTTCGGCCGCTCTTTTTTCTTCTCCCGTTGGATTGTGCAGGTCGATCCATAAAACATCATCCAATCCCAGTTTATCCAGGATCTTTACTTCAGTGTTGCTTAAGACTTGTCCTTTTGATTTGTAAAAAATTTCGATCATAATACGAAGATTGAAAGGTTAAACATTCGGTTGCAAACGTTTACCTTCTACTTCGCGGCTTTGATCTTACTTTATGAGCAATTCGCCAGCAGGCCCATGAACTTCCTGTATGTTTTATACCAATATGCATACTCATGTTTTTAAGTCCTTGCAAGCGAGGGAGTATATGGTTATTTAACCGTCCGGCATCAGCTCTGATAGAATAATTTTTGCAAATGTAACTTTTTTTTTCGAACAAACATCAGTTTGCTGTTCGGGTTGTTTTTTCACGAAAGAGCCACATTCCAAAGAACGTAAGTAACCCATTGATAATTAATATGGTAAAGCCCAAACCAAAATCAAACCATGTCTTTAGGGCTAAATCTGCCAAATAGCAGAGAAGGGGTGATGCCAAAGCAATGTAGGGTGCCACACGGTCACGGACACGGTATTTTGTAAGGATCCCGAAGAAGAAGAATCCAAGAAGGGGTCCGTATGTATAAGCGGCCAACAGGTATACCAGGTTAATGATAGCCTGATTGTTTACCACGTACAGGATCAGGATGATAAAGAAGAAAAGAATGGCAAAAGATGCGTGCGTGATCTTGCGGATCCTGTCTTTCCTGGCCTGCGCAATATCTTCCCTCTTGTTAAACCCCAGGAAATCTATGCAAAAAGAAGTAGTCAGGGAAGTTAATGCCCCTCCCGCACTCGGGTATGAAGCAGAGATCAGTCCAATAATAAAGAACAACCCCACGCCCAAGCCCAGGTATTGGGATGCGATAACCGGAAAAAGCTTGTCCGTTTGTGCTTTAGTGAAGACCCCTGCAGCATCTGCCAATCCTATGCCTTCCATACCACCCAGTCTTTGACTTACGTAAATAGCCATCACGGCTCCCAGAAACAGGAACATTATATTGACTATAACTAAAATAATGCTGGTTGTGTATATATTTTTTTGTGCCGATTCTATGTTTTTGCAGGAAAGGTTTTTTTGCATCATCTCCTGGTCAAGGCCGGTCATAACAATAGTAATGAAAATACCGCTGATAAATTGCTTAACTGCATTGTTGGATGCGCTCCAGTCCCAGTTGAACCATCTTGAATAATCAGTAGCCGTTACCGCTTTTGTCATTTCTCCCAGATTCCAGTCCATCCGGTTAGATATTGTGATAACGGTAAGAATCAAGGCAAGAAGCATAAACGTTGTCTGTAAAACATCTGTCCAAATAATGGTCTTTACACCACCTTTAAAAGTGTAGAGAAAAATGAGGAACATAAATACAGCAGCTACAACCCAGAACGGAACAGACCCGGCCGGCAGGAACGTATGTAAAACAAGCACCACCATGAATATTCTTACAGCAGCACCCAAAACACGTGATACCATGAAAACGGCGGCACCCGTTTTATATGTACTGAACCCGAAACGGCTTTCCAGGTAAGAGTATATGGAGGTTACATTCATTTTGTAATACAGAGGCAGCAATACTTTGGCGATAACCACATACCCTAATACAAAGCCCAGCACAAGCGGCATGTAGAAAAAATTCTCATTCATTACGTTACCCGGCACCGAAATGAAAGTAACCCCGCTAATGGAAGTTCCGATCATACCATATGCCACAATAGGCCAGGGCGATTTCTTATTGCCCAGGAAATAGGAATTGCTGTCGGCTTTTCGCGAGGTTATCCAGGATACAAGAAAAAGCAGGGCCGTATATATTGCAAAAGCCGTCAACAGCCAGGAAAGGGGAAAGGAATGTTCCATAGGTAAATGATTGGTTATTCAGGTTTAAAGAGTTGTCTGTTTTCAATGGATCTTCCCAATGTCAGTTCATCGGTATATTCAAGCTGATCGCCAAAGCCCACACCGCGGGCTATTGTGGTTATTTTCAAATGGCACGGGGCCATTTTCTTGTACAGGTAAAAGCACGTTGTTTCTCCTTCCATAGTTGTGCTTAAGGCCAGGATCACTTCCCGGACGTTCCCTTTTTCCAGTCTTTCCAAAAGAGGATCCACGGCAAGATCAGCAGGACCTATGCCGTCAATGGGAGAAATGATACCTCCCAGTACGTGGTAGAGACCTTTATAACGGCCGGTATGCTCTATGCTCATGACATCCCTGACATTTTCCACCACGCAGATAATCCCTTTGTCCCGTTTGGGATCCGAACACACCGGACATACGGGAGCGTCCGATATCATCCGGCATTCAGAACAATATACGACCTTGTGACGCAGATCGGCAACGGCTTCTGCAAGGCTGTCAGCTTCTTCTACCGGCTGACGCAACAAGTACAACGCAAGCCTCAGGGCAGATTTGGGTCCGATACCCGGAAGCCGGGAAAAGGCATCCACCGCCTTTTGGAGCAATTCAGAATTGTAACGGGGTTCAAACATCCTCTTCTTTTTTGAAGGCTTCAACGGCTTTACGAACCTTTCCGTATTTCATCAAAAGGGCGCGTGCTTCCTGGTAATCCGTTATACCGGTATCTTCCATGATCATTTTCGTGCCCCTGTCTACCAGTTTTGCATTGGTCAGCTCCATATCCACCATTTTATTGCCTGAGACACGCCCCATACGTATCATAACGGCTGTGGAAATCATGTTCAGGATCAGTTTCTGGGCCGTACCGGATTTCATACGGGTAGACCCGGTAACGAACTCGGGACCTACCACTGCGACAATGGGTATATCGGCTTCCTTTGTAACAGGGGAATCGGGATTGCATGTGATGCATGCCGTCAGCAATCCCTGCCTGCGGGCGTTGCGTAATGCACCAATGACATACGGGGTCGTTCCGGAAGCGGCTATTCCCACAATGACGTCGTTCACACCAATATGGTAAGACAACAATTCCTGCCAACCGGCATCCATGCTGTCTTCTGCCTGTTCCACTGCCCTGCGGATAGCGGTATCTCCTCCCGCAATAAGTCCTATGACCAGATCGTAAGGAGCACCGAAGGTTGGCGGAATTTCTGATGCATCAAGGATTCCCAGACGCCCGCTGGTACCGGCTCCAATATAAAAAAGTCGCCCTCCTTCCTGCATTCGCGGAACTATACCTTCCACCAGTTTTTCGATATATGGTATACAGGGTTTGACGGCCTGAGGGACTGTATGGTCTTCCCGGTTTATGTTTTCCAGCAGTTCCCTGACGGACATTTTTTCCAGACGATCGTAACGGGATGCCTGTTCAGTAATATTCTGTATCATTTCTGTTTACTGATCAAATCCTTGTGATAGGAAACCAATCCTTCTACGGGTGTACGGACAATTTTTCCGACCCTCATCCCGTTACGGGTAGCTGCGGCTTCCACTTGATCCCTGAAATAAAAGGCTACCGAACCTACAATATTCACGGGATACGTTTTGTAATCGTAATGTATGATGTTGCGCAAAAAGAATTCATCAAAAGCTTTTGCCAAAAATTCCCGGATGTAGGGATGGGTATGATGTTCTCCCAGAAATAAGGTAAAAGAGGCCAGAAAACGGTTTGGCATAGGTTGCCTGTAAACCTTTTCAATGATATCCAAAAGTCCCAGTTTGTATTGTTTCTCAAAAGCCTCGCGGAGGTCTTCCGGCAACATTCTTTTTAAATAGTCCGAGACAAATTTTTTGCCGAGCACCGCCCCGCCACCTTCGTCGCCCAAAATGTATCCGCAGGCCGGAACGTTGTCTGCAATTTTTTGGCCGTCGTAAAAACACGTATTGGCTCCCGTTCCCAAAATGGCCGCGATTCCTTTTTCGTGCCCGCATAAACAACGTGCAGCAGCCAACAGATCCGAGTTTGCCTCAACCTCACATCCCGGGAACACTCGCTCAAAACAACGGGTGAGGATATCAATTTTATCTTTTCCGGCAACCCCTGCCCCGTAAAAGAACACCTGTTCCACATTTCCTTTGATGCCGGGTTTGAGACTATATTCCAAAGTCCGGTAAATGTCTTCTTCCGATACAAAAAAAGGATTGATCCCAATAGTCTGAATGGCCTGTACCGTACCGTCCTTATGAAGGATTCTCCAGGCTACTTTAGTGGATCCGCTGTCGGCAATTATAATCATGTTACCCTTGTTTAATGAGGGTACAAATTTAGATAAATTGGCAAACAAATTGCTATCTTTGTAAGATAAACAAGCAATTTTGATGATTACTAAAGAATTTCTGAATCCTGAAAGCATTGTCGTCGTGGGAGGTTCCGATGACTTCCAGAAACCCGGAGGTAAAGTGTTAAAAAATTTAAAAGACACCGGTTACCCGGGCCGTCTTTATGTTGTCAATCCCAAAGCCGACAACATACAGGAACTGCCCTCCTACCGCAGTGTGGAAGACATGCCCCGGGCAGATGTGGCCATACTGGCCATCCCTGCAGCCTTTTGCCTGCATACCGTAGAAGTACTTTGTTCGGTGAAACAGACTAAAGGGATCATAATCTTCTCGGCGGGCTTCTCCGAAGAAAGCCCGGAAGGGGCAGAAATTGAAAAGAAAATACGCCGCGTGGCCGATCAATACGGAGCGACTTTGATAGGTCCCAATTGCGTAGGTTACATGAACGAACATTATACCGGAGTTTTTACAACCCCCATTCCCCGGTTTGTCCCCGACAGCATAGACCTGATCTCGGGATCCGGGGCCACGGCGCTTTTCATAATTGATGCCGCTGTACAACTGGGTATCCCGTTTGCCAATGTATTCTCGGTTGGCAACTCGGCACAGATAGGTGTGGAAGAAGTCCTGGAATTTCTGGATCAGAGTTATATTCCGGAGAAAAGTGCCCCGGTTAAACTTATTTATGCCGAAAGCATCAAGGACCCCCTGAAATTATGGAAACATGCCGCCTCCCTTTACCATAAAGGAGCACGGATCGCGGCCATAAAAGCCGGATCTTCAGAGGCCGGAAGCCGGGCTGCCTCTTCACATACCGGAGCACTGGCCAGTCCCGACACGGCCATCAACGCACTTTTTGAAAAAGCCGGGATCATACGTTGCAACGGCAGGAACCAGCTATTGACCGTGGCTTGTATTTTATTGAAAGGCATACCCAAAGGCAAAAATATGTGCATCATTACCCACGCAGGAGGTCCGGCCGTTATGCTTACAGATGTACTTTCAGAAAACAAGATTAACGTTCCCCCGATAAACACTGAAAAAGGGAAAAAACTGATGGAAAAGCTGTTCCCCGGATCTTCAGTAGCCAATCCCATAGATTTCCTGGCTACGGGAACGGCTAAACAACTTGGAGATATCATAGATTTTGTAGAACAAGACTGTCCCGGGATGGACGGAATGGCCGTGATATTCGGGTCTCCTGGACTAACTCCCGTCTTTGACGTATATGATCTGCTGGACAAAAAAATGGCCGAGTGTACCAAACCCGTATATCCCATATTCCCTTCCGTGCTGAACGTTCGGGAAGAGATCCTGGAATTTCAGAAAAAAGGAAGGCTCTATTTCCCCGATGAAGTTGTTTTTGGGTCGGCACTGGCAAGAGTCCTGAACACACCGGACCCTGTCCCCGAAGAGACAGACCTTCCCCGGATTGATCAAAAAGCCATCCGCAGTATTATTGACAACGTACGGGACGGGTACCTGCCTCCCTGCCGGGTAAGCGCCCTGCTGGATGCCGCCGGAATATCCCGTGTAAATGAAGCCACAGCAGCTAATGAAAAAGACCTGGTAAAAGCTGCGGAACAGGTTGGTTACCCGCTGGTAATGAAAGTGGTAGGACCCGTCCACAAATCGGATGTGGGAGGGGTCCGGCTGAACGTTACGGACCAACAGACCCTGCTGACCAATTTCAGGAAAATGATGACCATCAAGGATACCACATCCATTCTGCTTCAGTCCATGCTCAGCGGAATGGAACTTTTCATAGGGGCCAAAAAAGAACCCACATTCGGACATACCGTAGTATGCGGTCTGGGGGGTATTTTTGTAGAAGTATTGCGAGATATCAGCACCGGTTTAAGCCCTGTTTCCCGCGATGAAGCCCGGAAAATGATCCGCAATCTGAAAGGTTACGGCCTGATCCGGGGAATCAGGGGGCAGGAAGGAGTGAACGAAGAGCTGTTCACAGAGGCCATTGTAAGGATATCTGCTTTATGCACCTGTGCACCGGAAATTGCAGAAATGGACCTGAACCCGCTTCTGGGAACAACACATAATGTGACAGCCGTTGACGCCAGAATAAGAATTTCAAGAACATGATAAAACGGTTGACAGCATGGTTTAAAAATTTGCCCCCACATATGCAGGTCATGGTTATCCTGATACCACTCCTCCTGTTAGCCATACTCCTTAGCCTGGATCGGATCCTGGAAGGTGTAACCAAAGGCTTTTTGTATTTTAACCGATAAAATGTAAGGTATTTTAATTTTTTCCTATACATTTGTAAGAATTTTGATCAAACAACTAATAATTATAAAATAATATGGCATTCAAAGGCGCTATTGTAGTAGACACAGAAAAATGTAAGGGATGTGGTGTATGCGTAGTCAATTGCCCTACACAGACCATTGCCCTTTCCAAAAAAGTTAACGGTAAGGGATATCCCTTTGCCTACATGGAAAATCCGGACAAATGCACAGGTTGCGGTAATTGCGCAATAGTTTGTCCCGATACGGTGATCACTGTATACAAAGTTAAAATTTAACAAAAGTAATACTATGGCAGAAAAATTATTGAAGAAAGGGAATGAAGCCATTGCCCTGGCCGCGATTCGTTACGGTGCGGACGGGTACTTCGGTTATCCCATAACCCCCCAAAGCGAAGTGATGGAGACACTGATGGAAGAAATGCCTTGGGAAACAACCGGTATGGTAGTTCTTCAGGCTGAAAGCGAAACATCATCCATCAATATGCTGTACGGAGGTGCGTGCTGCGGGAAGAAAGTCATGACATCTTCTTCCAGTCCGGGCATCAGCCTGATGTGTGAAGGAATATCCTATATGGCCGGTGCAGAACTTCCGTGCCTGCTTGTCAATGTTATACGCGGCGGCCCGGGTCTTGGCACCATACAACCCGCCCAGGGAGATTATTTCCAGGCCGTTAAAGGCGGCGGACACGGTGATTACAAGATCATAGTACTGGCCCCGGCTTCGGTACAGGAAATGTACGATTTTGTAGGAATTGGCTTTGAACTGGCTTTCAAATACCGCATTCCCACCATGATCCTGTCCGACGGAGCGATCGGACAAATGATGGAAAAAGTGGAATTACGTGATCCGGTCAAACGTTTGACAGACCAGGAAATCGCCGAAAAATACGGTCATTGGGCGACGGTGGGAAAACCCGCAAACCGCAAAGGGAATATCATTTCTTCGCTGTCACTGGCAGCTTCGGAAATGGAAGCCATTAACCTCAGACTGCAGGAAAAATACAGAACCATTGAAAAAAATGAGATCCGGTTTGAAAAGACAATGTGTGACGATGCAGAGTACCTGCTGGTTGCCTTTGGCAGTTCTTCCCGGATATGTGAAGGCACTGTGGAAATAGCCCGTGAAAAAGGCATCCGCCTGGGACTCCTAAGGCCTATAACCCTGTTCCCCTACCCGACCCCCGTAATTCAGGAAATGTTGCCGCAACTAAAAGGTATCATGTCTGTAGAGCTGAATTCCGGTCAAATGGTAGAAGACGTCAGGCTGGCGGTAAACGGAGCGGTCCCCGTAGCGTTTTACGGACGTATGGGAGGATCCATTTTCTCACCCGAAGAAGTATTCAACGCCTTTACCGAAAAATTCAACCTTTAATTGAAGATCATTATGGATAGTAACGAAATAATTAAACCCGAAAATCTGGTATACCAAAAAAGCAAGGTGCTTACAGATACGGTGATGCACTATTGTCCCGGATGCAGCCACGGAGTGGTACATAAATTACTGGCCGAGGTGATCGATGAAATGGATATTCAGGACAAAACCATAGGAATTTCCCCCGTGGGATGTGCCGTTTTCGCATACAAATACCTGGATATTGACTGGCAGCAGGCTGCTCACGGAAGGGCTCCCGCCCTTGCAACCGCCACCAAAAGGCTATACCCGGATAAATACGTTTTTGCTTATCAGGGAGACGGTGACCTGGCTTCCATAGGAACAGCCGAAATCATTCACGCCTGCAATCGCGGAGAAAACATAGTCGTGATCTTCCTGAACAACGCCATTTACGGCATGACAGGAGGCCAGATGGCCCCGACCACCCTGCTGAATATGAAAACATCCACAACACCTTACGGAAGAAAAGCCGAGTTGAACGGATACCCCCTGAAGATCACCGAGTTGGTGGCTCAGCTGGAAGGCACCTGTTACGTAACGCGCCAGGCGGTTGAAAACCCCGCCAACGTGCGTAAAGCCAAAAGAGCCATCCGTAAAGCATTTGAAAACTCGGCACAGAAAAAAGGCACTTCCTTTGTAGAAATTGTAGCTGCCTGCAATTCCAACTGGAAGATGCCCCCTGTAGAAGCCAATACATGGATGGAAGATAATATGTTCCCGTTTTATCCTCTGGGAGATATAAAAGACAGATAATTATGAAAGAAGAATTGATTATAGCCGGTTTCGGAGGACAGGGAGTCCTCTCAATGGGTAAGATACTTGCCTATTCAGGAATAATGCAGGACAAGGAAGTGACCTGGATGCCTTCATACGGTCCAGAAATGCGGGGAGGAACAGCCAACGTAACCGTAATTATAAGTGACAAACGAATCAGCTCACCCATTCTGCAATGGTGTGATACGGCCATTGTGCTGAATCAACAGTCTATGGACAAATTCGAACCCATGATCAGGAAAGGAGGTCTTTTGCTTTACGATCCCAATGGGATATCCCGCCACCCGACGCGCAAAGACATAAAAGTTTTTTCCATTGCAGCAACCGATCTGGCCAACCGTATGGAAATGTCCAGGACCTTTAACATGATGGTTCTGGGTGCTTACCTGAAACTCAAACCCATTCTGGATAAAGAGAATGTGCTGAAAGGGCTGAAAAAGTCATTGCCTGAAAGGCATCATCACCTGATCCCGCTAAATGAAAAGGCGATAGAGGTGGGAAAAGAACACGTTAAAGAGGTCGTTTAGACCTCTTTTTTTATTCATTAAAAAAGCATTATCTTTGTTTAACGGTATAAAAAGATGAAACCTCAACACGCAGCCATTATAGACCCGTTAAAGCAGAAGATAGAAACACTCATTTCACTGCATGAAAGGGCGTTAACTGAAAACCGTGAATTGAACAGCCAATTACAAACAATAAGCGAAGAACTTAACAGATATAAAAAAGAAAAAGAAGATTTAGAAAATAAAGTGCAAAAACTCCAGATGGCCGGAGCTTTTCAGTCATCGGGTGAAGATGCAAAGGAAGCAAAACAAAAAATCGGGAAGTTGATCAGGGAGATTGATAAATGTTTAAACATGCTCAACCGGTAGAGCACAACAATGAGTGAAGAAAAATTATCCATAAAGATCAGTATAGCGGATCGTTATTATCCGCTACGAATTGCGTCCGAAGACGAGGAGATGGTTCGTGCTGCAGCTTTACGCATCAATCAGAAGATAGAGCAATTCAGCGTAAAGTATTCCGGACAGGATACCCAGGATGCGCTGGCCATGGCATCCCTTCAGTTTGTACTGAGCCTGCTGAAATACGAAAAGGATGACCAGATGAACGAAATCATTACCGAAATTGCAACACTGGATAATTTTTTAGGAGAATACCTGGAAAGATAATTTTTGACCCGTTACATACCAAGCTCTTTGCGAAACTCAACACTTTAAACTTTATGGAGTGTCTTGACTGTTAAAAACAGGCCCCTTTGTAACCCTTCGGGGAATTCCGTTTTCGGGACGTGGGAAGTTTGCAACAAAGCTCAGATCCTCCAAATCCTGCTTATCAGGGTTTTTGCTAAACAGCGGTATGTTAACGGGTTTTTTATATTATGAAGACAACTATAAAACATATATATACTTATTACACTCATGAACAACACATATATTACCATTGCTATATCCATCATCGCCGGCATTTTAACCGGTTTTGTGCTGGGATACACATACTTCAGGTCTGTTGTCCTGAAAAAGAGGGCTAAAATTCTGCTGAAAGATGCCGAACTGGAAGCCGAAAACATAAAACGCGAAAAAATTCTACAGGCCAAAGAAAAATTCCTTCAATTAAAATCTGAACATGAACAACTGATATCGGAAAGGAACAACAAGATTTCACAGGCAGAAAACAAGCTGAAACAGCGTGAAATTGCTATGAATCAGCAAAATGCCGAGATGCAAAGAAAGAATAAGGAAATCTCGGTAATGAAAGACACCATGGCTGCCCAGATGGAGCTTGCAGAGAAAAAGGTCGAGGAATACGAAAAATTGCGCCAGCAACAAATTGAAAAAATTGAAAGCATGGCCAATATGTCTGCCGAAGACGCCAAGGCATTGCTCATTGAAAACATGAAAGAAGAGGCCAAAAGCCAGGCGATGTCCTATATCAGCGAGGTAATGGACGAAGCCAGGCTGACAGCAGGTAAAGAAGCCAAGCGCGTGGTTATAAACACCATACAACGTGTAGCATCGGAAACCGCCATAGAAAATGCCGTAACGGTATTCAATATTGAAAGCGACGAGATCAAAGGCCGTATCATAGGGCGTGAAGGCAGGAATATACGAGCCCTGGAAGCCGCTACCGGTGTGGAGATTGTTGTAGACGACACCCCGGAAGCCATTTTGCTCTCGGCTTTTGATCCGGTTCGCAGGGAAGTAGCCCGTCTGGCATTACACCAATTGGTTACCGACGGCCGCATACACCCGGCACGCATAGAAGAAGTCGTAGCCAAAATACAGAAACAGGTAGAAGAGGAGATCATTGAGACCGGTAAAAGGACCTGCATTGATTTGGGTATACACGGACTTCATGCCGAACTGATCCGGCTGGTGGGAAAAATGAAATACCGTTCTTCCTATGGACAAAACCTTTTGCAACACTCCCGCGAGGTAGCCAACCTCTGTTCTATCATGGCTGCCGAACTGGGCCTGAACACAAAACTGGCAAAAAGAGCCGGACTGTTACACGATATAGGAAAAGTGTCCGATGAAGATCCCGAACTTCCCCATGCTGTTCTTGGAATGAGACTTGCCGAAAAATACAAGGAAAGGCCGGAAGTGTGCAACGCTATTGGAGCCCACCACGAAGAAACAGAAATGACGTCTTTGATAGCCCCGCTGATATTGGTCGGGGATTCAATTTCAGGAGCGCGTCCGGGTGCACGCAGGGAAGTCATTGAATCTTACATCAAACGCCTTAAAGGCATGGAAGACCTGGCGCTCACCTACCCGGGTGTTACCAAGACCTACGCCATTCAGGCCGGCAGGGAATTACGCGTTATTGTAGGATCAGAAAAGGTTTCCGATCAGGATGCCGAAATGCTTTCCCATGACATTGCACAGAAGATCCAGGATGAAATGGTATATCCCGGACAGGTTAAGATCACAGTGATCCGGGAAACCAGGGCGGTTAATTATGCCAAATAGATTTCCCGGGTAAACTTACCCGTAGAGGTCCTTTGTAGGGTTCATCTCCGGAACGTATTACGTAACGGAAAGAACCCGGACGTTTTTTGACTACTGTATCGTATGGTATCCAGGCATTGTTCCAGGTATAGATCCGATACTCTCCCGCAGGGAGCATTGAATAGCGGTAAACAGTCCTGTTGCCTTTGACAGTCCCTTCCAAAATATGGCGGCCCGGGACATCCCAGAAGAAATAATCCGATATGGCGCGTAAAAGGTATTCCCCGTTCTTTTTAAGGGAATTAACAGTAACCCATTCATTATCAGGGTTTTCATTGTAAAATGAATAAGGCATTTCAATGGTCAGGGCCAGTGTTTTGCCCTTTGTCCTGTTCCATATCCACCCTTCCACATAACGTGGAGCGGGCGATGAATAGAACATGTCTTCCGGGAAAAAGTACGGATTGTCATCGGTTGTCAGGAATGCCAGTCGCATGGCGTTCCCGTAATAATCGGGATTGGTCGATTCAGCTGTATGAATGTAATAACTTGCCTTGTCTGAGGACTGGGCATGAACGTTTAACACCAGATCAAAAGGTTTTTCCCGTGAAAGAGAATCCATTTTGGCGCGTAAGAGGGTAACTTCCACAGATGTCAGGGAGTCGGGATGGTCCCAGTTGATCTCCTGGTTAATGCCCCGGGCATTGGACCGTGAATACCCCCCGTATACTCCGTCAGGGTTGGTGAAAGGAACGATGTAAAAGACGGAGCGGCGGCGGTATTCCCGTCCTGTGGGAGAATCCACGGTAAGGCAGTCCAGCAAACCTTCAAGCTGCCAGTTGGCAGGCGTTTCACTGGGATGCATACGGGCATGTATCCATATCCTGTTTTTTTGATCTTCCGGTGTTCCCGGATCGGTAACGGTAAGCATCTGAACGGGCAATCCCATCATGCTGAATCCCAAAGTGTCCATGGTAACGTAGGATGGAGCCGTCCACTTTTCCAGTTTCTCCTGAAGCATGTCCCATCCATAGGGAACAAAATAGGCTATGTACACCGAATCCCGGTCAAATAAGGCGGAAATCTTGCGCATAGAGGCAAGGTAATGTTCAAAGCGTTGAAAATGTTCCCCGTCATAGGAAAACACAGCCCTTTTTGGATCGGTATTTTCAAAATTCAGGTAGATGTGTTTCCCACGCACATTTTCCATTAAAAAATAAAACCACCGGCCGCTGGGTTGCAATTCAGGATTTGCCGGGTTATCAGGATCTGACCTGGATATTATCCGGTATGAAAGATGCAAAACAGAATCTGTCATCGAAGGCCTGACCCAGACCGAGTCTATCATTTCTATTTCACCCAGACACCCGGAATCAAAATTGGCAGAAAATTTCACAGGATCACCTTCCTGCAACCACGTTGCAAGAGAAGCCAGTAGAAATAGCCATTTCATAGCCTTTAATTTTGGTTGTAATGTTTGTAAAACAGGATGATGGATTCAATCCCTTTATGGAACTGGCTTAACAGGTAACTTTCGTTGGGGGAATGAATGGTATCCCGCTCCAGTCCGAATCCCATAAGCAGTGGCGGTGCGTTCAATATGCCCTCCAACTCGGCAAGAATGGGAATGCTACCGCCTCCGCGGCTGGGTACAGGCTCGATCCCGAATACCTCTCCCACGGCTTTCGCCGCGGCTTTGTACACGGGAGAAGATATTGGCGCCAGGAATCCCTGGCCTCCGTGATGTTCCTTAACCTCCACTGTGACACTCGCCGGTGCCAAAGATCTGAAATGTTCGGTAAAAAGCCGGGCTATTTTCTTATGGTCCTGATTAGGCACCAGACGCATGGATATTTTGGCGCAGGCATATGAAGGCAATACTGTTTTGGCTCCTTCCCCGGTGTATCCTCCCCATATTCCGTTCACATCCAGGCACGGACGTATACCGGTGCGTTCCAGTGTGGAATAACCGGCTTCTCCGGATACGTCGCCTACACCTATGGATCTTTTATAATGTTCCAGGTCAAAAGGAGCACGGGCCAGCATCGCACGGTCTGCATCAGACAATTCCACCACATCGTCATAGAACCCTTTAACGGTTATCCTACCCTTCTCATCTATCAACTGTGCTATCATGGAACACAACGTATTGACGGGATTGGCAATCGCTCCCCCGTAATGACCTGAATGCAGGTCCTTGTCCGGTCCGGTAACCCTTACTTCCACATAAGCCAGTCCGCGCATTCCGGTATTGATGGAAGGGACTTCCTCACTGATCATTGTGGTATCCGAAACCAGTATCACATCACAGGCCAGCAATTCTTTATTTTCACGTGCCCAGGCACCCAGTGAAGGCGACCCTATCTCTTCTTCTCCTTCTATCAGAAACTTAACGTTGCAGGGCAGCTGACCGGTGGAGACCAGGTATTCAAATGCCTTTACATGCATAAAAGACTGCCCTTTGTCGTCATCGGCTCCGCGGGCATAAATTGCTCCGTCCCGGATCTCAGGTTCAAAGGGAGGCGATTCCCATAATTCAACAGGGTCAATGGGTTGTACGTCGTAATGTCCATAGACCAGGACAGTAGGTTTTTGGGGATCAATGATCTTTTGAGCAAATACAACAGGATGGCCTGTCGTAGAAAATATCCGGGCTTCATCGACCCCGGCTTCCATCAAAGACACTACGTATTGCTGAGCGCATTTGTGCATGTCTTCTTTATGTTCATTTTGAGAACTGACAGACGGAATCCGGATCAGTTTAAAAAGTTCTTCCAGGAAACGCGGTGAATTCTTTTCAATAAAGTCTTTGATCTCGCTCATAACATCTTGATTTAAATGATTTTTGTGAGTTTTTCTATACGTTTTACGGCATACGGCATTGTGATGCGCTGCGTTTTCCTGTCGGAAGAAGGCGCTTCATACATGGCATCTACCATAATGGCCTCGCAAATAGAACGTAACCCCCTGGCTCCAAGTTTGAACTCAATAGCCGTATCCACAATATACTCCATCACCTCTTTGTCTATGGACAATTTGATCCCGTCCAGGGCAAAAAGGTGTTTATACTGTTTTATCAATGCGTTTTTGGGTTTTGTCAAAATATCCAGCAATGCAGCACGGTCCAGCCTGTCCAGGAAAGTAATGACCGGGACCCGGCCGACGATCTCGGGAATAAGTCCGTAAGACCGCAGATCCTGGGGAGCCACGTACCGTATCAGGTTATCCTTGTCTATACGTGCCGTCTTTTCGGCCATCCCATACCCTACGACAGACGTATTCAGCCTCTTGGCAATTTTTCTCTCTATCCCTTCAAAAGCGCCTCCGCAAATAAACAGGATGTTTTTTGTGTTCACGGGGATCAGATGCTGTTCGGGATGTTTCCTGCCACCCTGGGGCGGGACATTGACTACGGTCCCTTCCAGCAATTTGAGTAATGCCTGCTGCACGCCTTCCCCGGATACGTCCCGGGTAATGGAAGGATTATCGCTCTTCCGGGCGATCTTGTCCAGTTCATCTATGAACACTATACCCTGCTCGGCACTGGCAACGTTGTAATTGGAAGCCTGCAACAAACGGGTCAGGATGCTTTCCACATCTTCCCCCACGTATCCGGCCTCGGTCAAAACCGTGGCATCCACTATGGCAAAAGGCACGTTCAACATACGTGCTATAGTGTTGGCTAAAAGCGTTTTCCCGGTACCGGTAGGCCCGACCAGCAGAATGTTGGATTTTTCAACATCCACATTGTTTTTCCCGTTGGAACGGATCCTTTTGTAATGGTTGTAAACGGCAACAGAAAGAAATTTCTTGGCTTCTTCCTGACCAATGACATACTGATCCAGAAATTCATGGATCTCCCTGGGCGTTTTGAGCCGACTCTCCTGAGGTTGATAACGAGCCGGTTCTTCATCACGCCCCGTCTTCCCGTACATTTCTCCCAACACTGTATTTGCATCCCGAAGGCAGTTTTCACAAATGGATGCATGGAGGCCTGTGATGAGTAACCCTGTTTCTTTGCTGGATTTGCCGCAGAAGGAACAACGGTCCGTATCGAGCGGTTTTTTCTGCATTATTTTTTGGTTTTTCTCAGGACTTCGTCAACAAGCCCGTATTTTACCGCTTCTTCCGCACACATCCAAAAATCCCGGTCTGCATCCTTTGTGATCTGCTTCAGTGACTTACCCGTATGTTCGGCCAGTATCTGGTACAATTGTTTTTGCTGCTCCAGGATCTCTTTGACGGCTATCGCCATATCCGAGGCCTGTCCCTGAACACCGCCCATCGGTTGATGGATCATGACCCGGGAATGAGCCAATGCCGAACGTTTTCCCGGATTGCCCGCGGCCAGAAGCACAGCAGCCATTGAAGCTGCCTGGGCCGTGCAAATGGTTGCCACATCTGAATGGATCAGCTGCATGGTGTCGTAAATGCCCAAACCGGCCGTTACGGCCCCACCGGGAGAGTTAATATACATCTGAATGTCTTTTCCCGGATCCACAGAATCCAGGAATAAAAGCTGGGCCTGTACAATGTTGGCTACTTCATCGTAAATGGGAACTCCCAGAAAAAGAATACGATCCATCATAAGACGGCTGAAAACATCCATCTGGGCTACATTCAGCTGACGTTCCTCAATAATATAAGGGGTGATGGATCCTTCCGGACTGCTGTATAAAGACTGGTACTTGTGCAGACTCTGGCTGCTGATACCCTGGTGCCTGATGGCAAATTTTTCAAATTCCGTCATGGGTTATTCTTCTTTATTGTCGACTGAAACGTTTTCGCGAATATACGAAATTACTTTATTTTCTTCAGCCCTTTCGTAGAGATTCCTGGCTTCCTTTTCGTTGGCCAGCATACTTTCCGCATACTTTATCAAATGTTCGTCAGGCACATCGTTCATACCATACATGGCAAACTGATAACGGGCCATGGCCACGGCACTTTGTATCATATCGTCTTTTTCTACTTTGATATCGGCAGCCTTCATGATGGATTCCCGTACAAGCTGCCAGCGAAAATCTTCCAGGAATGTCGGAAAATCTTTCTCTATCTGTTCCATGGTAAACTTGCCGTCATTGCCTTCGAATAACCAACGTTTTAGGAGGTTTTCGGGCAATTTGATGTCAGCCTTTTCCAGAAGTATTTTGCGAACATCCTGTGCAAATTGGTAATTGCTTTCCCCTGCATGGTTCTTTTCAATCTGTTCTTTGACTTTTTCCACGAAAGCATCGTGTCCGGTAACGGTTCCTTCACCGTACAATTTGTCGTACAATTCCTGGTTTTCCTCCGCCGTTTTAAAACGTTTGATCTCAGTCACTTTGAAAGTAAATTCCGGATCGGGAAATTTATCAAGTTCTTCCGGCTTCACCTGCAACAGCATGGCACGTTCTTCTTCTTTGGCAAAAAGGGTCGTTATATCTGCCTGAACCTCTTCACCGGCCGTTTTCCCTATAAAGACTTTCTTATCTTTTAGTTTGGGAACCGACTTCAGGTTCAGATAGGAATCGGCGATCACGTTTTCACCCTGCCTGAGATCTACCTTTAAAAAATCTTCCTTTTCTACCTTGTCGGCAACATCCATGGTCCCGTGCTGATTCAGAAGTCCTGTTATATACTCTTTTACTTCTTTTTCAGTTACCGCTTTTTTTACAAGAGGAATATGCAGGTCCTTGTCTATGGGAATATCCACTTTGGGTGCCGACATCAGATCAAAAGAAAATGAAAAGTCAACCTCATTTTCCCAATCAATCTTTGGCTGATCTTCCGATGCCAGGGGTTCTCCAATAATGCGAATTTCTTCCTTTTCCATATAATCGTTCAGGGCCTGGGAGATGATCGTATTTACCTGTTCCAGTAACGTAGAACGTCCGTACATCTTCTCTACCATGCCCATAGGCACCATTCCTTTTCTAAATCCTTTGATATCCAATTTTCTGCGGACATCATTCAGGGCTTTCTTCACCTTTTCTTTATAGTCATTTTCTTCAATAGATACGGTTACCTGCAAGGAAAGGTCATCAATTTGTTTCTTAGTGATATTCATAGTATTAATCTTATAAGGGGCTGCAAAAGTAGGTATTAATCGTCAAAAAACCAATCATTTTCTTACCTTTGCCGGATAGATAGATCATCAAAAACATCAAATATATGAGAGAAAAAATTGTGGCCGGCAACTGGAAAATGAACACGACCATCCAAGAAGGGATAAAACTGACAGAAGATATTCTTCGCAGCATTGAAAGTGTTCCTGCCGGTGTAACACTCATTGTGGCACCTCCTTTTACCCATCTGAGCACTGTTTCAGCGATCATTGGTAATAACAAAAATCCGGGATTGTCGGCACAGAACTGCGCCGCCGGGGAAAAAGGAGCTTTCACGGGAGAAGTTTCTGCTGCAATGCTTGCTTCCGTTCCTTGTCAATACGTGATATTGGGACATTCGGAAAGACGGGAGTATTACGGTGAAACCAACGAGATCCTGCTGGAAAAAATACAACGGGTACTGGCCAACGGACTCAGACCTATTTTCTGTGTGGGCGAAGTGCTTGAAGAACGTGAAGCCAACATGCATTTTCAGGTTGTATCTTCCCAGATCCGCGAAGTGCTTTTCAGGCTGGATCCCGATGATTTCAAAAAAGTTATTGTGGCTTACGAACCTGTCTGGGCCATTGGCACCGGAAAAACAGCCACTTCTGAACAGGCACAGGAAATGCACGCCTTTATTCGTTCATTTCTTGCCGAGTCGTTCGGAGACCTTGCCAAATCTACCCCTGTCTTGTACGGGGGCAGCTGCAAACCTTCGAATGCGGCAGAACTTTTTGCCCGGCCGGATGTGGACGGCGGCCTTATAGGCGGCGCTTCCCTGAAAGCAGACGATTTCCTGGCCATAGCCGGATCGTTTGCTTAACATATGGATCACATTGCAGTCAGCATAACCATTGAGCCGTACAAGGAAGAAACGGAAGGCATTCTTACGGCAGAGCTTGCGGAGATCGGATACAGCGGTTTTCTAACGGCTTCTCCTATCCTGCAGGCATATATTCCTGCGGAAGCATTCAACGAATCCCACCTTAGACTTTTACTCCGAACTTACGGCATTTCAGGGTATTCCAAGGAATTCGTTCCTGAAAAAAATTGGAATACGGATTGGGAATCCCGCTTTGATCCCGTAACTGTCAATGCAGGAAAAGGATGCAACATAAGGGCTCCGGGCAGGGATTCAATGATCTCCGTGTGGCCCGTAACAAAATGGAGATTGGTCATTCAGCCGGAATCCTCTTTTGGAACGGGGCATCATCCGACTACATACATGATGCTGGAAACACTGCTGGAAATGGAAGAAAGCGGATCAATCAAAAACAGGCACGTTTTGGATCTGGGTTGCGGGACCGGTATTTTGGCCATTCTTGCTGCAAAAATGAACGCTGCCCTACCGGTACATGCACTGGACAATGACCGACGGGCCATTCATTCCTGCCGGGAAAATGCCCGAAGGAACCGTATAGCTCACAAGATTGTTGTAAAACCGGGAGATGCAGCTCTCATACAAAGTAACCGGTACGGACTGATCCTTGCCAACATTCACAAGAACATCCTGAAGGATGAAATGGACACCCTGTCCAACGGACTCGGACCGGACGGAGGACATCTTTTGATCAGCGGGTTCTATCCAGAGGATGTCCCTGAATTAACCGATGCCGCAAACAGAAACGGATTAACCCTGGTGGAAAGGAAGGACAAAGAAGAGTGGGTACTGCTGCACCTGGAAAAAATCCATAAAAAACCATAAAAGAAAAAATCATGGAAATTTTACGCTACGACCAAAATAACAAACCCGGTAAAGAACAGAAATCAGCCATGGTGGCTTTCCTTGCAAAACACCTGGAACAATTCGGGGACAATCCCTCCGATATTGAAAAAGCCATCAATTATGCGCTAAAAGATACCGAATCACCCGGGGGATTCATTCTGCAGTCTTCCCGGGAGGGAACCATAACCTGTGTGGTCGTGGTTACAAAGACAGGCATGCAAGGATTTGTACCTGAAAATTTGCTGGTCTACATAGCTACCCATAACGGATTCAGGGGACAGGGGATCGGCAAAAAAATGATGCAGCTGGCCCTGGAAACGGCCGACGGCAATGTGGCCCTGCATGTAGAACCGAATAACCCTGCAAAGATCCTTTACGAAAAATTGGGCTTTACCAATAAATACCTTGAAATGAGGTACCACAAAAACTAATGTCATGGCATATATATCGCTGGACACAGCCAAACTGAAAGCCAATTTTGACTACCTGGACAAACTTTTCAAAAAAAGAAATATCCAATGGTCTATTGTAACCAAACTCCTGTGCGGTAATAAGGATTACATACAGGAAGTGCTTCGCCTGAACATCAACCAGGTTTGTGATTCCAGGGTATCCAATCTGAAATTAATCAAATCCATCAGACCGGACATTGAAACCATATACATCAAACCACCTGCAAAAAGGGGAATCAAAAATCTGGTGCAATATGCAGACATCAGCATGAACACAGAGATAGAGACCATAAAACTTCTTGCAAAAGAAGCTGAAAGGCAAGGGAAGACCCATAAGATCATCATAATGATTGAATTGGGAGAATTGCGTGAAGGAGTCATGCGGGACAGCGTATTGGATTTTTACGACAAAGTTTTCCGGTTGGATAATATTGAAGTAGTGGGGATCGGGGCCAACCTGAGCTGCCTGTACGGGGTACTTCCCAACCAGGACAAACTCATACAGCTTTGCCTGTACCAGCAATTGATAGAAGCCAAATTCAACAAAAAGATCAAATACGTATCCGGAGGATCTTCCGTAACCATCCCCCTCATCTTCCAACGGCTGCTGCCCGCCGGGATCAATCATTTTCGTGTAGGCGAAACGCTTTTCTGCGGAACCGATGTATACAACAACACCACCCTTAAGAAAATGCGGACCGACGTATTTGTGCTCTTTACCGAGATCATAGAATTGATAGAAAAACCACAGATTCCCGTAGGAGAGTTCGGGACCAACCTGGAAGGAGACACACCTGTTTTTGACGATTCGCTCCAGGGAAAAACAAGTTACCGGGCATTGGTAGATGTAGGTCTACTGGATGTGGACCGGAAACACCTCTTCCCTGCAGACGGGGATGTTTCTATTGTAGGCGGAAGCTCAGACATGCTGGTGATAGACCTGGGAGACAATCCAAAAAAATACAAAGTCGGGAACGTCCTGGAATTCAAGCTGGATTACATGGGTATCCTCCGGTTGCTCAATTCAAAATACATAGACAAAAAGATCCGTCACCGGAATTAGTCATACGCGCCATGTTGAGAAGGGTTTTAAAACACCTCATGCGGCTGATCATTGGCCTGGTTGCGTTAAGCATCCTGTTTGTTCTTCTTTACAAATTTGTACCGGTTCCTTTTACTCCTTTGATGCTGATACGTTACTCGGAACAGAAAAAAGAGGGAGAAAAACCGGTTATTCATCACAATTGGATTCCTTTAGAGGAAATTTCCATAAACCTGCAAAGGGCAGTGATTGCATCTGAAGACCAGCGGTTTTTTGAACATAAAGGCTTTGATCTGGAACAAATTCAAAAAGCCCGTAAGGAAAACGAAACCCGCCGCAGACCCAGGGGAGCCAGCACCATTACCCAACAAACGGCTAAAAATCTTTTTCTGTGGCCCCGGTCTTCCTGGTCTCGAAAAGGACTGGAAGCCTATTTTACGTTTCTGCTGGAATTGTTCTGGAGCAAAGAAAGGATCCTGGAAGTTTACCTGAATTCCATTGAAATGGGAAAAGGGATTTACGGGGCACAGGCGGTGGCCCGGGAGCACTTCAATATCCCGGCCTCGGCGCTGACCAAACAGCAGGCCTCGTTGATTGCAGCCACGCTGCCCAATCCGTTGCGATTCAGTTCACGCACCCCCTCGGCATACATTCTCAGGCGCAGCCGGGAAATCCTCCGGCAAATGGATTGGATAGCTATCCCCTGATAAAAAAAATTTAGGCGCTTTTCCCGGTAAAGGCCCGGGTTATATCACTTCCGCCGGGTTGCTGGAATATTTCCAGATCAAAGAAAGAGACAGCAGCCAGTAAATGATCGAATATATCGGCCTGTATCTCTTCGTATTTCACCCATTCGGTAGTAGTGGTAAAGCAATAGATTTCTATTGGTATACCACGGTCTTCAATGTTCAACTGCCTAACCATTAAGGTCATGTCGTTTCTTATCCCGGGATGGTTGCGTAAATAAGATTCCACGTAATGACGGAAAACCCCCAGGTTGGTCATGCGCCTTCCGTTGATCAGGACCGAAGTATCTATGTTGTGTTCCTTATTGTGACGGTCAATATCTTTCTGACGTTGGGTAATGTAGTCCTTCAACAAATAATACTCTAAATACCGTTCTCTTGTTTCGGGGTCTACGAATTTTACCGTTCGTGCATTTATGTATAAAGCCCTTTTTATCCGTCTGCCTCCGCTTTCCTGCATGCCACGCCAGTTTTTGAAACTGTCGGTAATAAAATAATACGTGGGGATGGTGGTCACCGTTTTATCCCAGTTCTGTACCTTAACCGTATTGAGGTTGATGGCCAGAACGTCCCCGTCTGCATTGAATTTTGGCATTTCCACCCAGTCTCCCACACGTACCATGTCATTGGCCGATATCTGGACGCTGGCTACAAGTCCCAGGATGGTATCCTTGAAGATCAACATGATGATAGCCGTCATGGCCCCGAAGGCACTCAGAAAATATACGGGAGATTTACCAAGCAGCACAGATAAAACCAGGATGCCAGCAGCAATATAAAGTATGATCCGTATCAACTGAAAATAGCTGGAAACCGGTTTGTCCGCAAATGCCTTTGATTTTGCCAGCAACTTTTCCGCTACACGCAGCGAAGCCGTGATCACCAGTAATATGACTATGATCAGGTAACTGTCTGTAAGTTTGACAATGAAGGGCAGCAGTTTATCAAAGTCCCTGAACAATACCGGAGCAATCAATCTGATCACGATAGCCGGGACAATATGGGCTAAGTTGAAAAAGACCTTATTATCCATTAAAAGGTCATCCCATTTTGTCTTTGTTTTTTTTACATACCTGTATAAAAAACCTTTTACGATCCGCTTGGTGAGATAGAAAAAAAGCCAGGAAAGCAATCCAGTTATTACCAGCAAAACCAGCAACCTCAGATAAGGTGCCACGTTCTCGGCTATTCCCAGATTCACAATGATCTTTTCCAGCCAGGTATCTATTCTTTCCATATCACTGTTTATTTAATTTTTATTGTTTTGTTTCTTTTCGTATCATATAAAAAAGGCCTCTGTCCTGTCTTTCTGTATGCACTTTCCCGGAAGCTTCCAAAGCATCCAGGTACTTATTCAGTTCGTTGACATGCAAACCCAGGATCTTTGACAGGTCGTCCAGTGTGCAGGGCCTCCTGTTTATGGTCTCCAAAATCACATTTTCCACATCTTTCCTGTAAGAGGCCATTTTTGTTCTTTCCAGTACAGCAGCTATGATCTCCACATTGGGAATTTCCCAGTAATCAATAATGCTTTGCAACTCCTGGCGCGTGGCACTTCTCAGCCCGGGAACCGTACCGGGTCTGTCTAGGGTATTGAGCTGTATCCTGTCCGGTTTGATCCGTAACAATTCCTTTTTGAGTGCATCCAACTCTGATATGCTGTCGTTGTAACCGGGAAGAATAAAAACTTCCAGCCATATCTTTCCGGAGAACTCCTGACCAAACGAAACCAATCCCTCAATATACTGTCGGAGACTTATCGTTTTGACAGGGTGGTTGATCCTTTTGAACCCTTCTTCTGTTGCTGAATCAAGAGAAGGAAGAACAAGATCCGCTTTCATTATGGCTTCCCTTACCTCTTTTTCATACAACAAGGTCCCGTTTGTCAGAACAGCTATGGGAACTTCTGGTTTTTCTCTTTTTAAATAATCAAAGATCTCTCCGATCTCACTGTTTAAAGTTGGTTCTCCATAACCGGAAAATGTTATGAAATCCGGGTTGTTCTGGGTCCGAAAATAATCTTGCAATTCCCTTATGATATCTTTGGCAGGTACATAAGGCTTCCTTTCGGAAGTCAACCGGGTGGTAGGTCCCACCTCACAATACACACAATTGAGAGAACATACTTTTTTAGGAACCATATCTACACCCAGCGACATTCCCAGACGTCGTGAAGGTACGGGCCCAAATATATGCTTATACATAATCGTTTTTTTATCAATCGTATGCCAGCTTCATTGCATCATCCTGTAAAACGGGTTTTAGCAATTCTTTCCAGTGGGGATTGCTCCACGTTCCCAGGTTTGAATGGGTAATGAAATAATTCATGGGGATGGGATGAGTGCCTGTAATGACAGGGATCTTATACTTCTCTTCTATGAATTTTTTGAAATAACCCACCCTGGGACATGGAGGATAACCCACCAGCATCCCGGTAGCCAGGTGAATGGCTTCCGCCCCGTTTTTGATCATCTCTGCAGGAACGTATTCCACGTTTCCTCCCGGACAACCCCCGCAGCTGGTGTACCCCACAACTTCCAGAGGTGTATCCTTATCGTAAACAGAAAAAGCCCCCTCCCTGTTTCTCATGGCTCTCAGGCATTTTCCACCGGCACAACTGCGGTATCTGTCGCAAATAATAATACCTATTTTCATTATATGTTCGTGATTTAAATTTAATTTCAATATTGCACTTTGTCCTGCTTGTTTTCCCACGTATCAAACAGTTCCTTTGCGCGGGAAACCTCCAGCCGGTTCATGGCAACGGTTCTTTGTTCAGGTGGTAATTTCAGTTCTTCATAAATAAAATTGTCCCCGAAACCTATACGATCGGCATCTTCCCTGTCCGCACTGTACCAGACAGTTTTTATACCTGCCCAATAGATGGCAGCCATGCACATGGGACAAGGCTCGCAGCTGGTATATATTACGGCTTCCTGAAGGTGAAAACTACCGGTTGCCTGACACGCTTCCCTTATGGCCACCATCTCTGCATGTGCCGTTGGATCGTTGGTCGAAGTAACCTTGTTGCATCCTTTTCCAATTATTTTTCCATCTTGTACAATTACAGCTCCAAAGGGTCCTCCCTGATTGTTTTGGATACCTGTAAAAGCCTGATCAATTGCTTTTTCTAAATATTGTTGGTTCGTTTTCATTGTTTTTCCAATTCCACCATTTTATTTTTTCCGGGTCAGGGTTGTTTGTCCCGGCATAATAAACTGCACAACGGAACACGTACAACACGCAACGGTCAAGCACGGTATTCCGGATCTCACACAACCGGTCGTACATATGTTGCGGGTCCTTTCCGGTTAAGTCCGCCACAGATTCTATTCCCAGTACCCGCAAATCTTCTGCCATACTTTTTCCGATACCCGGAATGTTCAGCAAGGGATCCCGGATTGCCTGCAACCGGTCGTTCTGCATTTTCATTTCTCCCTTTTCAAGCCACTGTTCCTCGTATTCCCTGTCAATGATCACCGGCATTCTCTTTTTGGAATTGTGAATCCGGGACATCAGTACGTTGGCTTCTGTAGTAATTACCGTATATGAATCTATGATCTCCCCTGTTTCCCTGTCTGTCCATGTACTCCACAATCCGGCCAGTCCGAATGTTTCTCCTTCAGGAAGTGTCATAACGTACTTTTCTTTGTTTTTTCCTTTTGGATCCAGCCATTGCCATTCGTAAAAGGCATTGGCTGCCACCAGGCACCTCTGCGAAACAGCATCTCTGAAAGACGGTTTGGAGCGGAGTGTTTCCAAACGGGCGTTCAAAGTATATTTTTTGATTTCTGTGTCTTTGGCCCAGGCGGGTATCAATCCCCACTGCATCATTACGAGCGTTCCCGGATCCCGGTTGGCAATAACAGGCGTTCGCGGATGGGAAAAACCGGAATACCTTCCCGGTTTGTAATCCGCGCCTTCGGTAAACAAAGCATTAAACCTGTTTTCCAGCTGCTTGTATGAAAGTGACAACTCTGTTTGAAAACACATAACAAACAAAGTTAACAGAATTATCTGTCAATCCATCCCTGAATAAAAAAGGCAGTTGCATATTGAATGCCCCTGCCCTTTATCACTTAAACAAGCATACTCTTTTAGAGTTTTATCTTGCGCCACTCTTCCTTCATACGTTCCAGGTCTGTTATCCAGGATTCAATGTCATCCTCGTGTTCCAGTTCGTCGTTCAGGATCTGAACGGCCATCTGGTAGGTAGAATGGTCCTTCCCGGCTGTAAAATCAGCAATTTCCTGGTATCTTTTGATGGCACATCTTTCTCCTTCCAGGTTTTGTTCCAGTATCCTTTCAATGTAAGGATCGGAAGGTGCCTCATAAGCACAACGGGCAAGTTTTGTCCAGTCTTTTGGATTGATAACGGGAGTGCCTCCCAATTGAATGATCCGGTCCACAACCAAAACAGCATGGCCCAGTTCTTCATCGGCATGTACAAGCAATTCAGGCTCCACCTCGCTTCTCATGGGACCTTCCATTAACCTGGCCCCGATCCAGTATTGGTAATAAGCCAGCCATTCTTCAGAAAGGGCGGCATTCAACATTTCAATAAGTTTGTCAACATCTACGGCTGACACTTTAATTGCTTCTTTTCCCATAAATTTTACTTTTTTGTTATCGTTTAGAATTTATGCAATATACGAAAAATTTTTGTTTTGTCCATTCACGGATTTTGAGTAACTAGCAGCTTCAAATTTTGACGACTATCCATGGAACATCTGAACCGTAACCTTACCGAAGGAAATGTAGCCGGACAATTGTTTTCCCTTACATGGCCAATGCTTTTCGGTATGATGGGGATGGTAATATTCAACCTGGTGGATACTTATTTCCTGGGAAAACTGGGTGTAGAGCCATTGGCCGCCATAGGATTTACATTTCCGGTGATCATGTTCTTGAACGGCATTGCGCAAGGTGTAGGAATAGGAACCAGTTCTTTAATCTCAAGGAACGTCATCACGGCAGACAGGAAAAGAATGAAAACAATGGCCAGCAGCGCCCTTTTGTTGGGCTTGTTGCTTGTCTTGCTGTTTGTTGCTGCCGGGATTTCTACCATTAGGCCACTTTTTGCAATGCTTGGAGCCGGAGGCGATGTTCTGGACTATATCTATGATTATATGTCGGTATGGTACCTGGGGGTACCCTTTGTGGTCTTGCCTATGGTGGGAAACAACATCGTCAGGGCAACCGGGGACACATTCACTCCCGGGATGATCATGGTGGCTTCCGCGGTGATCAACACCATATTGGATCCCTTGCTGATATTCGGCTACGGACCATTCCCGGAATTGGGCATTCGCGGAGCCGCTCTGGCTACCGTCATTGCCAGGAGCGTTAGTATGGTGATCATTCTCATTATTCTGATCAAGCGGGAAAAGATCGTGACCATTCACCTGGAATCTGTAAAAAATATATTTAAAGTCTGGGGAAAAATATTCTATATAGCCGGCCCTGCCACGCTGGGATTACTGATAACCCCTTTATCCCTGGCCGTTATAACCAAAATCGTTTCGTCTTTCGGAGCCGAGGCGGTCGCTGCGTTCGGGGTGGCATCCCGGGTGGAAATGTTTGCCCTGATGGTCATCTCGGCCCTGGGCTCGGTAATGATCATTTTCATTGGACAGAACACCAGTCGCAATGCCTTTCCAAGGATCTTCCAATCGTTGCGCTACGCTTCCCGTTTTTCCCTTATGTGGGGAGGGCTGGTTCTTTTGCTGCTGCTGTTCTTTGGGCAGTTCATAGCCTCGGTTTTCACAAAAGATGTGCAGGTCATTGCCATTGCACGGCAGTATTTTTACATCATTGGGGCCAGTTACGGATTCCAGGGACTGGTCATGCTCAGTACGGCATCCTATAACGGATTGAACAAACCCTATCCCTCAATCGTTTTCATTGCCATAAGGACTCTGGGGCTGTTTGTCCCGCTTGCCTGGCTTGGATCTGAATTACTGGGATTGCAAGGAGTTATGTGGGCAGGGTGTATTGCCAATGTTACAGTAGGCTTCGCCTCTTACAATTTCCTCTGCAGAACGGTACGGAAAGTACGTGATGCACGCGAAAAAGCTTCTTAATGCCATAAAATAAGCCCGTTTTATGATGATTCCTGTGTTATGGCTTATTTTTGTAGAAAAGATATATTAAACAGATTCAATACAAATGAAAAAGACCACTGTTACATTATTGCTGCTTCTTTTTGCAACTGCTGCATTCTCACAGAAAAAACCACTCGATCACAGTGTTTATGACACATGGAAAAGCGTCGGCTCCATTTCCATGAGCGACGACGGAAAATTCATTGCATACACGGTAAGGGAACAGGAAGGAGACGGATACGTTGAAGTTCTGCATTCCAAAACCCTGGAGAAGAAGGCCATCCAAAGGGCCGGACAGCCCGTACTGACCCCCGACGGAAAATACCTGATAACTGCCATTAAACCGTTTTTTGAAGAAACCAGGGAGGCCAAACGTAAAAAGCTCAAACCGGACCAGATGCCCAAAGACACACTCGGCATATATAATTGCAATACCGGGGAATTGGTCAAATATCCTTTTCTGGACTCGTATAAAAAAGGTTTGTACGGAAATAAATACGTCGCATTTCAAACCAAGATGCCCGCTGACACAACCCAGGGTAAGGAACCTGTAAAAAAAGACAAGAAAGCAGGGAGTGATCTGATGGTCTGCCACCTTGGATCGGGAATAATTGATACATTAAAAGCTGTAACCGATTTTGAGTTCAGCCCGGGAGGGGATTCTCTCTTCCTGGTAAGAAGGCCGGCGTCAACAGATTCGTTGACCCAGGCAGGTCTGTTCATGTACACTCCCAGAGACAAGAAACTAACCACCATATATACCTCCGATTCCTGCCAAACCGTAAAATTACCGGTTGTCAGCCAGGACAACAAGCACATGGCTTTCCTGGTCAAACCGGATACTACAAGAACCGGCAACGACTCGGCAAGTATCTTTTATTACACAGAAGGGTTTCCCCGTGCGGAAGTGCTTATAGAAAATGAAAACCTGAAGGACGGCTGGCAGATCAGTGACAACAGGGAACCGGTCTTCAGCAAATCCGGCCATAGGATTTTTTTTGGCATTGCCCCCGTACGTCCGGTGAAAGACACCACTCTTTTAGAGGCAGATATAGCCAGGCTGGACATCTGGCATTACAAAGACAATTACGTCCAGCCCCAACAACTGATCAACCTGAAACGGGAGATGGAAAGATCCTACCTGTGCGTGGCGGACCTGTCACAAGAACCGGAGATCACGCAACTGGCCCGGGAAGAATACCCGCAAGTGCATGTCCCATGTGAACATGATGCCGACTGGGGCTACTCGGTCAGCGACTACAACTACCAGCTGGAATCCATGTGGAGTGCAGATCCCAGAAGTGACCTGTATATCATAAACATAGCCGACGGTACATCTGAACTGGTGCTGCAGGACCACTACATTTCTAACGTGGGTGCTTCCCCCCAAGGCAAATACCTGATTTGGTACAACAACCTGGATTCGCTGTGGTATTCCTACAACCCGGCCAACAAGGAAATCGTTTGCATAACCCCAAACATGCCCGTTTCTTTTGCCAACGAACTTCATGATATGCCTTCCATGCCCCGCTCTTACGGTTACAGCGCCTGGGCCGACGGAGACCAAGCGGTTTACATCAACGACCGGTACGATGTGTGGCAGGTAGATCCATCCGGGCAAACACTTCCTGTGGCTTTGACAGACGGACTGGGACGTAAGGAAGAAATCTCTTTCCGCATAGCACGACCGGATTACGTGGTATATCCTCCGGGCGTAAGGAGGCTGGAAAAAGAGACCATCAAACCCGGGGCGACTGTGTATTTCTCGGCATTCGACGAAAAGACAAAAGAAAACGGGGTTTATTTCACGAAGACCGCCCGGAGAAAATTCGGGAAAAATACTGCCATAACGTCTTGGATTACTGAACCCATGACCTTCAACGACCTCAACCGGTCAACAGAAAGCGGTGTGATCTGCTATATCAAGCATAATTTTGAACATTCTCCGGATGTCTGGGTCACCAAAGACAATTTTAAAACCCAGGTAAAGATCACCGACATCAATCCGCAGCAAAAGCTTTATAACTGGGGTACTGCCGAACTGATCCGTTGGAAATCTACCTTTGGCCGGGAGCTGGAAGGGATCCTTTACAAACCGGAAAATTTTGATCCTTCCAGGAAATATCCCATGCTGGTTTACTTCTACGAAAGAAATTCCCATACGCTGTATACGTACAAATCACCCGCCCCCAGCCGGTCTACCATCAACATACCTTTCTTTGTTAGCAATGAATATGTGGTCTTTGTACCCGATATCATATACCGGGAAGGCCATCCCGGAAAAAGCGCACTGGACTGCATCGTTCCCGGAGTGGAAAAGCTTATTGAGGAAAACAGTTGGGTTGATTCGGAAAACATTGGCATACAGGGACAAAGCTGGGGCGGATACCAGGTGGCCTATATGGTCACACAACCCGAGGTGTTCAAATGGAAAGCGGCAGGAGCCGGAGCCCCGGTAGCCAACATGACCAGTGCATACGGCGGGATCCGGTGGGGTTCGGGAATGGTGCGCCAATTCCAGTACGAAGACACCCAAAGCCGAGTTGGAAAAACGTTGTGGGACGGACTTGACCTCTACATTGAAAACTCTCCGCTCTTCTTTGCCCATAAGGTGGAAACCCCTGTTCTCATCATGCATAACGATAAGGACGATGCGGTTCCCTGGTACCAGGGCATAGAATTTTTCACGGCACTGAAACGATTGGGCAAACCGTCGTGGCTGCTCCAGTACAACGACGAAGTCCATAATCTTTCAAAAAGAGCCAATGCAAAAGACCTGAGCATACGACTGGAACAGTTCTTCAACCACTACCTGAAAGGCGCCCCCATGCCTGTCTGGATGAAACAAGGTATTCCCGCAACCCAAAAAGGCATTGACTGGGGGTATGAACTGACAGAAGAATAGGCGTTGGCTTTAGTTGATTTTAATAAATTCTCTAAAATTATCTTTGTCAATCACTTTACTTTCTGCCTTATATGTTTCTGTAAAAGTCTTTGGTAATTTTGTGTTTTTTTTATTGTTCCACTTAAACTCAAATCCAAATATTTTACCACTATTTTCCTCCACAAAATCGACCTCTTGCTGCTGTTTAGTCCGCCAAAAATATGTACGTGCCAGACTTTGTTTATATTCAATTTGTTTAATTCTCTCTGAAATCAGAAAATTTTCCCATAGAGCTCCTTTGTCAGTTCTTAAACTTATAGGGTTAAAATTTCCGATAACCATATTTCTGACACCATTATCATAAAAGTAAATTTTTTTATTGGTTTTAATTTCATTTCGGACATTTCTGCTAAAACTGCCAAGTTTAAAAATAATGTATCCTTTTTGCAATATGTCAATATATTTACTAATTGTATTCTTATCAACGTTCACTATTTGAGCTAATTCTGAGTAGTTAACTTCATTACCAACCTGAAGCGCCAGGGCTTGTACTAATTTATCAAGTATTTCAGGTTTTCGTATATATGAGTATGAAAGAATGTCCCGGTATAAATAGCTATTAACTAAGTTTCGAAGAATACAAATTTCATCGCCACTATTATTTAAAACATCTGGGTAAAGCCCATATAATAGTCTATTTTCCAATTGTTGTTCTGAATATAAAAAGCCATGATGATTTTCATATTCCTCCCATGATATTGGAAATAATTGATATTCCCATTTTCTTCCTGTTAAAGGTTCATTAATTTTGTTAGTCAAGTCAAATGATGAAGAACCGCTTGCAAATAATTGAACGTCTTTAAATCTGTCTGTAATAATTTTCATTGTCAGACCGATTCCTTCAATTCTTTGAGCTTCATCAATAAAAACAAATTTGTGTTTTCCTAGAATTGTTCTAATTTCTTCGGTATTTGGTTCTGTCAGTAAAGTTCTGGTTTTTGGGTCATCTCCATCAAGAAGCAAATAATCTTCTTTCTCAAGAATTGACTCAATTAAAGTTGTTTTACCAACCTGTCTTGGACCAATAACGACAATTGCTTTTCCAGAGCCTATTCGTTTTTTAATTATATTACTCAGGTATCTTGAATACATATTTTTTTATTTCAAAGATACGACTTTTAATGAATAAATTCACCGTAAGTTATATTTTTATGTGATATTTGTTTTTTTTAAGCTTGCGCCTTACGTTTCGCGGCTAAAAGCTGGCGGGCATTTGCATTTCTTCTTTTCCATTTGAGCACAAATTTAACGTTTTATACCGCCTTATTTTGTACTCGGTCCTTTTAGACACTAATATGTGCTTTCGTGCTTTATTTCAGACAATTCGGCAACATTTTCAAAAATCCAATACATTTATCGTAATTCAATTCATAAAAATTGACACCAAGATTGATTGTCTCATAATATTTTGCTTGGTTTTTCTTATAATACTCTTCCGATGGCATTTTCCAAAAATCTCGTCCTAATTTCTCTACAACAAACCATTTCTCAATTAATCTGGCAGCCCTACCATTTCCATCTCTGAATGGATGGATATGAGCTAATCTTAAATGAATTAATGATGCAAAATAAAATACTTCAGTTTCATTAAGGTTAATTGAAATTAATTCATTTATGTCTTGAAAAAACATCTTCATTTCTTTCTCAACAAATTCCGGCTCAATTGCCATATAAGCCAATCCTGATTTTCCGAAAACACCAACTTGTTCAATTCGGTATTTCCCACGTTTGCTCCTAATCAATAAAGTGTCTGAAAAAATCTTATGACAATTCAATAGGTTTTTCTCGTTCAGCTTGTTATTCTGTGCAAATTCGTATGCTTCAATTAAATCCTCAATTTCTTCTATTTCTTTTCCTACTTTGAATTTGTCCTTGTTCATTTCATAATTCATGTAAGAATTCAAATCGATACTATTTCCTTCAATATTAGATGAGTAAACAGCTGATGACTTTGTCAAATATTCAAATCCTCCACTATTTTCCGAAAAATCAAAATTCTTAATCAATATAGAAATTTCATTTCCAATTGACTCTTTATATTTGTCTAAGTACTTTCTTTCAGTTATTTTCATAAAAAATTTTCATAAAAAACCCAATTATTTAAGCACAAATATACTTATTTTAAGTGTCAAATCCTTGTGTTACTGAGTATTCTTGGCATGAAGCACAACGGTAAATTGTATGAGTAGTGGCAGATTGCGGGCCTCTTTCCTGTTAAACCGCTACGCAGTTTGAGCGGGCTACAAACCTTGATATTTACCACATCGCCTGCCATTACTTATACAAAGTGTTGGCGTGTCGTTATTTATAGAAGTCTATTTTATTTTTTTCCTACTCCCAGCACCTTGTAATAATCAATGTATTCCATAAAATATTTCTCTGAGATACAATTCAATCGCTAAAGTCTTTACACTTTACAACCTCGCATCGTCTTACAGTCTTACATTCATTATTATATTGAAAAAACTGCCAAATCTGTATAGAATTACCTTTTTTTAAGACTTGGCAGTTTTGGTTTTGCTACTATTAACATGCTATACCCACTTTTACTTTTATTAAAATTATGCGATTATCTTATCCTTAAAAGTGCTTAACTTCTCTATTATTTTATCGAAAAGCCCTTGAGAGTCACCATCTGCCTTTACAGATTTTCGAATTTCATTAATGGCATCGTTTAATTCTTTGTATTCCTTATCACGATTACCATATCCCAATTCTTCTGCCAATACCAATTGGTACTCTGCATTTTCTAATAAAGTCAGGACTTCTTTTTTCATGTCATCCTCTTTGGCATCTTGCATTTTTGCCTTTTCCAGTAATGATTGTGCCCTAAGTATAGGCAATGGAATCCGTTGCTCGGAAAGTACTAAGGTATTTAATGCCGTTTGTAAAGTTTCCTTAGCCAAATCAATTTCATCGTTTTCCAAAAATGAAGCACTTAGTTTTAAAGCATCAGGATAAGTAAGAATTGGAATACTTACGGTTTCTATTCTAACCTCACTTCCCAACTTGGCTATCTCATCTCGAAGCACTTGAAAATAATCGTCTTTTATTGCCTTTTTAACAGCTTTCTTAATCGTTTTAATAGCTTCCAAATCACCTTGAAAATCTTCTGTTTTAATGGTATTAATAATTGGTATCAATACCAAATTTGCATCGCGGGCAAGTAGAACTTCCAATTTACCCACTCCTTTCTCAATAAGTTCGATGGCTTTATCTTTATTTCCGCCTTCAATGGCTGCTAATGCCTGGTATGTTATGTCAATGGCTGAAACACCTTCTTCAATTAATTTAATCTCTCTTTCATTTATTTCTGCCATGGATTTGGATTGAACTTCTGCGTTCAATGAATCTTCATCCATACCAAGTTCATTTGGCTTTTCCATGCGTACTTCATCACTTACCTGAGTGGTTTCTGTGTTTTCGTTTTTACTGTTACAACCGGCAATAATCCCTATCGCCAGTAGTGCTATTAAAAAAGTATTTCGTGTTTTCATGGCAATATGTTTTTATACGGTTAAACAATTATTTTTTTTGAAATTGCTCATTGAAAAATTTATTTTTAATGGAATCCATTTCCTGAAATATTTTTTCAGACCGTTCCATGTTTTGCCTAAATCTTTCAGTAAAAAAGTCTTCTTTGTAAAAATCATACTTCATTAAACTGTCCTCAAAGAACAATTCATTAAAATATGGTTTGTATGAAAAAGGATAGTTCGAGTTAAACATTTTTCTAAAATTATTAAAAATGCTATCCTCTTCGAACTGACAATTTTCGATATTTGAGTAATAGTAAGTATAAGTTGAATCGTACCTTATAAGATTACCATTCTCGTCATACTCTTTGTTTACTTTTATATCTTCCTTCGGCACATTTTTACCATTGCTTAACTTGTTATTTTTAATTTGCTGTTCCTGTCCATTGCAGCTACTTAAGATTAATGTAACGGCAATGAATAATATCCATATGCGTTTCATAATCTTGTGTTTTAATTTATTATACAATTAGTTATTCAATAGCAATTTGTTTTTTGTTTTCAATATACCCTGCTTTTTTAGCCACTTTAATTGATAGAACTCCATTTTTCATTTCTGCCTGAATTTTATCCTGGTCGGCGCTTTCTGGCAGTTGAAACATACGTTGAAAAGAAGCATAGCCATATTCTCTGCGCATCCATTTTTTGTTTTTCTCTTCATTTTCGTATTGTTTCTCCGATGATACAACCAAACAATCATTTTGGATTTCTATTTTTACGTCTTTCTTGTCTAAGCCAGGCAGGGCAACACTAACCTCAAAAGCTTTGTCGGCGTCTGCAATATTTACCGATGGAACTATGGATACTTCTTGGTCGTCAGAAACCTCATCGGTAATTTTTTTCCCAAAAAATTTCTCAATGATATTTGGAAATTTGGGTTTTATATCTGTGATATTCCATTTAAATAGTTTCATAGCATTTCATTTTAAACGATTAATAACTGATTGATTTAAAATCAGCCAACCTCAAATGGCTGGCTGATTTTTTGAATTACTTAATCTCAATTTGTTTTACAGGCTTTGGTTTAGCTTCTTCTTTTTTAGGAATGCTAACTGATAGTATTCCATTCTCATACTTGGCCCCAATTTTTTCACCTTCTACAGTTTCAGGAAGGGTGAATGAGCGGCTAAACGATTGATAGCTAAACTCTCTGCGTGTAAATTGCTGGCCTTCTTTGGTTTCGTTTTCAACTTTTTTTTCAGAAGATATGGTCAACACACTGTTGTTTAATTCGATTTTAAAATCTTTTTTGTCCAAACCGGGTGCTGACATTTCAACTTCGAAACCATCTTTATCTTCCTTGATATTTACAGCAGGAAGCGTAGTGTTGGTGTTTGAATAATTGCGGTTCGACCAATCAAATAAATCATTTTCAAAAAAGCGGTCGAACAAACTAGGCATTTGGTTTGAAAATCTTACTAGTGACATATTTTTATCCTCCATACTTTTAGTTAAACAATTAATTTAATTTTCGATTGGTGTACTTTCAAAACAAAAGAAATGCCAAAATCTATATTAACTGATGATGAGTTTTTGTTTTTTACTGATTTTCAATTAATTATTTTGTTGGAGATAAAAACAGGATGTTTTGCATTCTGATATTTTGACAGTTTGCATTGTTGTAACACTGTCAAAATAACTGACTTAGGTGTCAGTAATTCACCTTTATTAGAATTATTTTGTAACCTTTTTTGAAAGAATATCTGAATGTAGTGCTATGTTTGCTCAGACGGGTCATAATGTCATAATGCACCCTGCATTCCCGTACACTCATAACGAGGCGACGGTATCCGGCGGTAGCACATCCATATCCTTGAATAGCTGCCTTTGCTTCTGAAGTACCTCGCCCACTGT
>JBAZHT010000004.1:0-59856 GCA_041652255.1 Bacteroidales bacterium | reverse complement strand
GCAAAGAGAGGTGAATCGTTGAACCCTTCTTTCAATTTTTCATGAACAGCCGAATTGGTATATATTATGTAACAATTCTTTTGTGTCCCTGATCTTTGTATTGCAGAAGGTTCTTCCAGGAATGTAAATTTTTTGGGTTCCGGATCTCCCGGTTGTAAATCTAGTTTTGAAAAATCAACCGTCCTGCCGTCAATTCTGGGAGGTGTCCCCGTTTTCATACGTTCAACAGCAATGCCCTTATCCTTCAACTGTTTACTAAGACCGATTGCAGGTGGTTCTCCCATACGTCCTGCCGGGGAGGATTTCCATCCAATAAAAATTTCACCGTTCAAAAAAGTTCCGTTTGTCAGAATAACCGCTCCCGCGTAAAACTCTTGTCCGAATTCTGTCTTGATGCCCTTGACCCTTTCTCCTTCAAAAAGCAATTCAACTACCTGATCCTGCCATATGTACAATCCTGCCGTATTCTCCAGAACATTTCTCCATTCGGCCGAAAACAGCATTCTGTCACATTGCGCCCTTGGACTCCACATAGCCGGTCCTTTTGAGCGGTTCAGCATTCTAAATTGTATGGTGCTTCTGTCAGTAACCAATCCTATAGCACCACCAAGCGCATCTATCTCTCTGATTATCTGACCTTTTGCTATTCCGCCCATTGCGGGGTTGCAGGACATGTGGGCCATTTTTGTCATATCCATAGTAACGAGCAGTGTTTTTGACCCAAGTTTAGCCGCCGCGTACGCCGCTTCACAACCAGCATGACCGGCTCCTACCACTATTATGTCGTAATGAAAAGTCATTCTTTTGGGCTTTTACCAAATACTTGCAATGCCCTGTTTTCTGCTTGTCGCATTTTATCCCGTTGATCTTTTGTTGTATCGTCTTCCCCTGCCAGATGTAAGATTCCATGAATGATCACTCGCATTATTTCGTCATGAAATGTCTCTTTGTAAATAATCGCGTTTTGTTTTACCGTTTCCACATCAACAAATATATCCCCCTGTATCTTCTTTTCGTCCGGATCCGAATATGGGAATGTTATCACGTCAGTATAATAATCATGGTTCAGAAACTGTGTGTTGATCTTAAGCAAAAATTCATGATCACAGAATATTATATTAATGTCTCCCGGAATTTTGCCGTAATCGTTCAATACGGTTGTGATCCAACTTTTTATGGCACGTCTGTTGCTTATCTTATAACATGTATTGTGAATGTGAAAAAGTATCATAATTTTGTATACTACAGCGGCAAAAGTACGAAATTGTTTTTTAAAATATTTTGTTTACATTTGCAAGCCTTGACGGGCCATTAGCTCAGTTGGCTAGAGCGCTTGCATGGCATGCACGAGGTCGTCGGTTCGATTCCGACATGGTCCACAAAATTAACGTTTTATTGCAATGGAAACTAAGAAAAGTTCAAAGGCAAATCTTGAAAACAAGAGAGTTCTTTTTATTGAAGTCGGATTGATTTTTGCACTTCTTGTAGTCCTGGCTGCTTTCGAGTACAGAACTTACGACAAAGACGTAAGTATGCTTACTGCCGATATTCAGCAGATCATTGAAGAAGAACAGATCCCTATCACCATGGAGACGCCTCCCCCGCCCCCCGAAATGCCCAAAGCCCCTGTGCTTTCAGATGCCATTGAGATCGTTGACGATGACATCACCATTGAAGAGGATATTTTTATTGAAACGGAAGACGATTCCAATTTCGCGGTAGAAATACGTGATTACATTCAGTACTCAGCGGAAGAGGATGTTGAAGAGGAAGAAATTCCCCTGGCCATTGTAGAAGAAAAGCCCTCTTTTATGGGCGGTGACGAAAACACATTCACAAAATGGGTTTTTGATCGCATCGTATATCCTGAAGTAGCTAAAGAAAACGGCGTCCAGGGTCGTGTTGTACTGAGCTTTATTGTAGACGCCGACGGTTACGTCAAAAACGTTACTGTATTGCGCGGTGTTGACCCCTCCATTGACAAAGAAGCCGTTCGTGTTGTTTCTTCTTCTCCCAGGTGGAAACCGGGAAGACAGCGTGATAAAGCCGTAAGGGTACGTTACAACTTCCCCCTGAACTTCCAGCTCAGGTAAACGCAGATCATTTACGTTGAAAGATAAAGCGCTCTTTATATACGGGCGCTTTTTTTACACTATTTTACTTTGAATACAAACAGAGATAAAGCCGTTTTCGTGGGTGTACAGACACCGGGCACAGATTCTTCAGTCTTTAACGAATACCTGGATGAACTGGAATTTCTTGCAGACACTGCAGGTGTTGATGCCGGGGGCCGTTTCATACAACGTTTGGATAAACCCCTTACCAACACATACCTGGGAAGCGGAAAGCTGGAAGAATTGGCGGTTTATATAAAAGCAGAAGAAATTTCCGTTGCCATATTTGACGATGAGCTCTCCCCGTCACAGCTTCGCAATCTTGAGAGGACCCTTTCCTGCAAGATCCTGGACAGAACCAACCTGATCCTGGATATTTTTGCCCAGCGAGCTAAAACTGCCTATGCAAAAACGCAGGTAGAACTGGCTCAATACCAATATCTTTTGCCCCGTCTTACACGTATGTGGACACACCTTGAGCGCCAGCGGGGCGGTATAGGTATGCGAGGTCCCGGCGAATCCCAGCTTGAAACCGACCGTCGGATCATACTGGACAAGATCTCCGCTCTCAAAGAAAAACTCAAAAAAATCGACCGTCAGATGATCTCTCAGCGGGGAAACCGCGGATCCCTGGTACGTATGGCTTTGGTCGGTTATACAAATGTGGGAAAAAGCACCCTCCTAAACCTTTTGGCTAAAACCGAAGTATTTGCCGAGAACAAACTTTTTGCCACTTTAGATACGACCGTCAGAAAAGTAGTTGTAGACAACATTCCATTCCTTCTTAGTGATACCGTGGGTTTTATCCGAAAACTTCCCACCCAGTTGGTCGAGTCTTTTAAAAGCACCCTGGATGAAGTGCGTGAAAGCGATGTGCTGATCCATGTTGTTGACGTTTCTCACCCCAATTTTGAAGAAATGATTCACGTAGTCAACCAGACATTGCAGGATATCGGGTGTGCCAACAAGTCTGTATACCTTGTTTTCAATAAAATTGACGCCTACCGTGAAAAGGAAACAGAAGAGGGACCTGTGGGGCTGGACGACTTAAAAAACACATGGATATCAAAGATACACATCCCGTGTATTTTTATTTCTGCCAAAGAAAAGATCAATATTGACAAACTTCGCAAAGATCTTTACGGGATGGCTGCCGAAGTCCAGTCGGGACGTTATCCGTTCGGTACATTCCTTTGGTAAAAACCCCTTTCATTATACCTTTGACAGTGAGCTTATTAAGGATTATCTTGGCATATTTTTTGCTGGCTTTTGATTAGAGACAATATTGTCCCTATCAAAGCACAAAAGCCATGAAAACAAAGAAAAGCCCTAAAGCAGATCTTGAGAACAAAAGAATTCTCTTTGTTGAGATCGGTTTGATTGTTGCTCTCGCTGTTGTTCTTGGTGCCTTTGAATACAAGACATACGAGAAGAATGTTAGCATGATTACGGCCGATATTCAGCAAATCATTGAAGAAGAACAGATCCCTGTCACCATGGAGACGCCTCCCCCGCCTCCGGAAATGCCCAAAGCCCCCGTGCTTTCAGATGCCATCGAGATCGTGGATGACGACATCGTCATTGAAGAAGACCTTTTCATTGAAACAGAAGACGATGCTTCGTTTGCCGTAGAGATCCGTGACTACATTGACTATCAGGAGGAAGAAGCGGTTGAAGAAGAGGAGATTCCCCTGGCTATCGTAGAAGAAAAACCCTCCTTCATGGGTGGTGATGAAAACACGTTTACCAAATGGGTACATGAAAGGATCATCTATCCGGAAATAGCCAAGGAAAACGGCGTTCAGGGACGGGTTGTTCTAAGTTTCATTGTAGATGCGGACGGGTATGTCAAAAACGTCACCGTACTGCGCGGTGTTGACCCCTCCATAGACAAAGAAGCCGTTCGCGTTGTTTCTTCCTCTCCCAGGTGGAAACCGGGAAGACAACGTGACCGTAATGTAAGGGTCCGTTATCATTTTCCCTTAAATTTCCAGCTTAGATAACAGAAAGCACCCGGGAAGGTTCTTCCACAAATCCGTTATGACCGGAAAAAGGGAGGAATGTTACTTCTGCATTGCTAAGGATTGCGGCCGTTTCCCGTGCTTTTTCCGGCGGTATGTAGTGGTCCTGTAAACCAAAAATACAAAATAGGGGAATTGTTGTAGTTTGTAAAAAATCAACGTAAGGTGGTCTGTTTTTCATCCCTTTCAAACCGGCTTCTATGCCTGTCGGATCGTGTATCTGAGCAGTAACAATGGTATTTTCTATAACGGACGCCATTTTTATCCTGTTTTCGGGAGCATACATCAGGGGAATATCCCTTTCCGCCACTTCATTCAGTTTGCCTTTCTTTATTAATGCTATGTCTCTGTCCCGTGCCGCTTTCTTTTCTTCACTATCCGGGTAGGGTAAAGAATGCATTAGAATCAATTTCTTTACCATTCCGGAGTATTTCATGCTAAAAGCCTGGGCAACGTATCCTCCCATGGAATGACCGGCCATAATCACATGGCTGATCTTTTCTTTTTTCAGGTAGCTGTAAATAACATCTGCCTGTTTTTCCATATCATTAACCATAAAAGTACCGCTCATCCCGTGTCCCGGAAGGTCCGGTACGATGGTCCTGTAGTCTGTATCCAGCAAATCTCTGAATGAATCCCATATTTCATGTGTTTCCAAATAACCGTGAAGCAGCACCATGGGCATTTTATCCGTCTTTGTATCTGAAACAAGCACGGGTATTTGTTCAAGCATATAAAACGCGTTCATATTGTTTTTTTTATAAATTTGCTAAACCATGCCGTTTAAAAAAAATAAGCGTATTTCCGGAATTTTTGCGGCTTCTGCCCTTGTGATGCTTGCTTTGTACGGATGCAGCAGCAATCCTGCCAAATTCGTAGACAACGCTTTTGTGGGTACATGGCAAATAGATACTTCCAGGGTCAGTGTTTCTGTATCTGTAGATGCCGGAGATGCAGCCGATCTGCAGGTTTTTCTGCCTTTCATAACCGATAACTATCAAAATATCCGTCTATTGCTTAAAGAACCGGAGACCATCAGCGTGGCACAATCTTTAGTTGATGATCCTTATACAGGCATCTATTCTCTGATCTTTTCATCCGGGGATGTCTACACAAGCTCTTACAAACTGGTCCGCAATATTTTATTTCTCAACCTTTCGGATAAATCCGGTCACCATTTCACCATACCCTGCCAGGCAGACGGAAACACTTTGCAGATCATTTATTCCACCCCCTATATGAAAGCCATCATCAGGGATTATATTGAAGAATCTTATCCGGATCAGGCCGAAACCTTTCTTTCCGTGCTGTCCTCCATTACAGTTACTCTTGAAGGTCTGAGTGTTTACAATACAAGAACTCGCGATTCAGCCGGGCAATATGTGCAACCGTGATCTTTTTAGGACATTCCATCTGACACGTTCCAATATTTGTACAGGAACCAAAACCCAGTTCATCCATTTTTAACACCATAGCCCTTGCTCTTTTACAGGCCTCGGGTTTCCCCTGCGGCAACAGTGACAGGGCACTTACCCTGGATGCCACAAAAAGCATGGCCGACCCGTTTTTGCAGGAAGCCACACACGCCCCGCATCCAATGCATGAAGAGGCATCCATGCTCTCCTGGGCGTTCTCCCTTGAAATAAGGACAGTATGTGCTTCAGGGGCACTTCCGGTATTCACGCTAACAAATCCCCCGGCCTGCAGTATTTTGTCAAAAGCATTGCGGTTGACCATCAGATCTTTAATTACCGGGAACGCACCGCTTCTGAAAGGCTCTACTGTTATTTCACTCCCGTCCTTAAAACGCCTCATGTACAGCTGGCATGTTGTAACCCCATCATCCGGTCCGTGCGCCCTGCCGTTGATATACAACCCGCAGGCTCCGCAGATTCCTTCCCGGCAATCGTGGTCAAATGCAATTGTTTCCCTGTTTTCCTCCACCAACCTGTTGTTCAGAATATCCAGCATTTCCGGAAAAGAAGTGTCCGGGTCAATGTCATCAACAGCAAAACGTTCAAAATATCCTTTTGCCCGGGGTCCGGCCTGACACCATATTTTAAGTGTAAAATGCATGTTACTTGTACTTGCGTTCGGTTACATCTATATAACTGAAAACCAGCGGTTCTCTGTGCAATACAGGCTCAGTATCGGAATCCTTGTATTCCCAGGCGGCCACGTATTGAAACGCTTTGTCGTTTCTAAGTGTTTCTCCGTCTTTTGTCTGGCTTTCTATCCGGAAATGCCCACCGCAGGATTCCTTCCGGTGCAAAGCATCCTTAACCATCAACCCGGCCAGTAACAGGTAATCTTCCAAATGCAAAGCCTTTTCCAGCTCCTGGTTGACCGTTGTGTCACTGCCCGGGATTCTGGTTTCCCTGAGGAACTGCCCCCGAATGGCTTCCATCCCGGCAAACGTTTGGGACAAGCCTTTTGCAGACCGTACGATCCCGGCATGTTCCCATAGCAATTTGCCGAGTTTCCGGTGCAGATCATCCACCGGTGTGCGTCCCCCGATCTCCATCAGATGACGGATCCTTTGTTTAACCCTTTCCGAGGCTTTTGTAAATTCCGGACGTGCCGGATCGGGGATCGGTTCCCCGATAACCGTAGCCAGGTAATCCGGCAGGGTATACGGCAAAATGAAAAAGCCGTCTGCCAGGCCCTGCATAAGTGCCGAAGCGCCCAGCCTGTTTGCCCCGTGATCGCTGAAATTGGCTTCACCAATAGCAAATAACCCCCTGATCGTTGTCATTAAATTGTAATCCACCCACAAACCGCCCATTGTGTAATGCATGGCCGGAAATATCTGCATGGGTTCTTTATACGGGTTTTCATCCGTTATTTTTTCATACATCTGGAAAAGATTTCCGTATTTGCTGTCAATGGCTTCTTTTCCTTGTGTTTCAAAAGCCCGGTTAAAATCCAGGAAAACGGCCTTTCCGGTTTTGTTGACACCCAGTCCGGCATCGCAACATTCTTTGGTCGCTCTGGAAGCCACGTCACGAGGTACCAGGTTCCCGTAAGCCGGGTATTTTCGTTCCAGGTAATAATCCCTTTCTTCTTCAGGCACTTCAGATGGTTTCAATGTGCCTTCCTGCAATTGTTTTGCCAGCGTAATGTCTTTCGGGACCCATATCCTTCCGTCGTTTCTCAGGGATTCGCTCATCAATGTCAGTTTGGACTGGTGTGTCCCGTGAACAGGGATGCATGTGGGATGGATCTGGACAAACCCCGGGTTAGCAAAAAAAGCTCCCTTTTTCCAACATTGTACCAACGCCGAGGCATTCGAGTTCATGCCGTTGGTGGAAAGAAAATAGACATTCGCATATCCCCCGGTAGCCAAAACCACGGCATGAGCAGGGTATCTTTCTATCCTGCCGGTAACCATATCCCGTGTAATGATCCCTTTGGCCTGTTGGTCAATGACCACCAGGTCCATCATCTGGTGACGGCAGTGCACCGTTACGTTTCCCAGGGCGACTTGCCGGTTCAGGGCTCCGTAGGCGGCAAGCAACAATTGTTGTCCGGTCTGCCCCCGGGCATAAAAGGTCCGGCTTACCTGCGATCCCCCGAATGAACGGTTGTCCAGGTACCCGGCGTAATCACGGGCAAAAGGTACGCCAAGCGCCACACAATGATCAATGATGGCATTACTTACCTCGGCAAGCCGGTAAACATTTGCCTCGCGCGAGCGGAAATCGCCTCCTTTTAAGGTATCCATGAACAGCCGTTGTACCGAATCGTTATCGTTCCTGTAATTTTTTGCGGCATTTATACCTCCCTGGGCCGATACGGAATGAGCCCTTCGGGGGGAGTCCCCCATGCAAAAAACATTTACGCGGTATCCCTGCTCCCCGAGTGCAGCCGCAGCAGAAGCCCCTGCCAATCCCGTACCTACGACAATGATATGCATCCGGCTCCTGTTGGCCGGGGAAACTGTTTTCAGATTTTCCTTATGGAGTGTCCATTTTTGATCCAGGGGACCTTCGGGGATTTGTGCATTCAGAATTCCGGGCATTGTCTTTTTCTGGTTTATTTGACAAAAATACAAAACAATGATGAGATGCAATTTTTTCATAACTTAGACGCATGAAACGTATATTTTACTTCGGAATTACGGTGTTGACCGTGATCTGCGTTTCCTGCAGCAATACACAGGAAACTACCCCCTTGAGAACAGGGGCTGAAAATACCGGGGCATACGTGTCCCTGCTACAGGGGAAAAAGGTGGGGTTGCTTACCAATCATACCGCACTTATAGACACTACGCACCTTGTTGACAGTCTCTCGGGTCTGGGGATCGATCTAAAAATGATCTTTGCTCCGGAACACGGGTTCCGGGGAAATGAAGATGCCGGCTCCCACATTGCTCACCAGACAGATCCAAAGACGGGAATACCCATTATATCTGTTTACGGAGCGGGGTTTATTCCGGCAGACAGCCTCATGCAGCAACTGGATGTTGCCCTGTTTGACATCCAGGATGTGGGTCTGCGGTTTTATACGTACCTCTCCTCTATGTACTATTTTATGGAAGCCTGCGCCCGGAATAACGTTCCACTCATAATCCTGGACAGGCCCAATCCCAACGGGCATATAGTATCCGGTCCGGTTTTGGACATGAAATACCGTTCTTTCGTGGGTGTTATTCCCATTCCTGTGGTACACGGAATGACACTGGGAGAACTTGCCAGTATGATCAACGGGGAATTTTGGCTTAAAGACAGCCTGCAGGCCCTCCTTACGGTTGTTCCCTGTCTGAATTACACACACCAGACTCTTTATGAACTGCCGGTAAAGCCTTCACCCAATTTACCCAATAACCGTTCCATTTACCTTTACCCATCCATATGTCCTTTTGAAGCTACTCCTGCAAGCCTGGGACGCGGCACCGAATTTCCTTTCCAGGTATACGGACATCCTCAAATGACCGGGTATGATTTCTCCTTTACACCTCAACCTGTCCCGGGAGCGCAGAACCCTCCTCAAAAAGGGAATCTTTGTTACGGCGTGGATCTGCGGGTTTCTCCCTCAGATGACATTGTCAGGGCAAACGGATTCAGCCTGGAGTATGTAATTGATGCATACCGTAACCTGAACGAAAATACCGGGATAGGTGATGCATTTTTTTCTTCTTATTTTGAAAAACTTGTAGGGGTGGATTACATACGGGAAATGATCATCCAGGGAAATGATGCCGCTCAGATTGCCGAACGCTGGCAGGAAGATCTGGAGGCTTTTAAAACAAAACGTAAGAATTATTTAATTTATCCCGAGTAATATGAAACGTCTGGTTATCTTATCATTGGTTTTGCTCTTCTTCGCTTCTGAAAGTATGGAAGCCCAGACACGCAAGGAAGAAAAAGCTGCCCGTAAAGCGGCTCAGGAACAACAGGTTTGTGACCTGGTTGACAGTGGCTCGTTTGCCATCTCTTTTGATCGGGCCAATCCAACCCGTGGAATGTCCAGGACGTTGTCCCCGGATTATGAAATGAAATTTGAAAACAACCGGGTAACCACATACCTGCCATATTTTGGAACAGCCCATACCGCCCCCATGGACCCCACAAAACTGGCTATTGAGCTTACTGATCAGGAAATTGATGTTAAAACCGAAAAAGATCCTAAAAAAGGGTATTCCGTCACCTTTTCCGCAAAAACCCAAACGAATGAAAACATCACTTTTTACCTGAAAATCACGTACAGCGGTATGGCAACCCTATCTATTAACAGCAGTACCCGGGAACCTATTTCCTACCTGGGGAATCTGAAAATGTAATTATTTATGACCACTTTATTTGCTTTTATCATGACCTCACTGGTTCACCTGATTCCCGCACCTGTAAGCATAGAACACAGAGAAGGTTTTTTTACACTGAACGACCAAACCCAATTGTACCTTTCCAGAGAGGCTTCCATTGCTCATGGAGCCGCGTTGTATTTTACGGAAACCGTGAAGCCGTCCATGGGCATTGATCCTGCTTTTTCAAAAAGCCTGCCCGGTGCGAATACCATACTTTTTTCACTGGAAAGATCGCTCCCCTCAGAAGGGTATACACTTTCCGTTTCCAATAGTTTTATTGAAATCAGCGCCGGTGATGAAGCCGGTTTTTTCTACGGCATACAAACATTGTTGCAACTGTTACCCCCGTATATATATCAGCCGGTTTACAAACCCGATCAGTATACACCTTCCCTGACGGCTGATATTCCCTGTGTAACTATCAAAGATTATCCCGCCTTTGAACACCGGGGTATGATGCTGGATGTAAGCCGACAGTTTTATACCGTCGAATACATAAAGCGTTTTATTGACCGGATGGCTGTTCACAAACTGAACCGCTTTCACTGGCACCTTGCAGACGACACAGGATGGCGCATTGAGATCAAAAAATACCCGTTCCTTACCGGTAAAGGGGCATGGAGGGGACCGGGCGAGGTTCTGCCCACTACGTACGGACATGCCGGTGAACGCTATGGCGGTTTTTATACTCAGGAAGATGTACGCGAAATAGTGGCCTATGCAGCTGCACGCCATATAGAGATCATTCCTGAAATTGACCTTCCCGGGCATTCCAAGGCCGCCATCGCCAGTTATCCCGATATCCTATGCGATCTTACCGGGGAAGTGGAATTGAGCATCCAGGGAGTCAGTAACAACGTCTGGTGTGCCTCCTATGAAAAAAATTATCAAATGCTTGAAGACATTGTCCGGGAAATGGTTCAATTGTTTCCTTCCGAATATTTTCATATAGGCGGTGACGAAGTGGTCACCAGTCAGTGGGCCAGCTGTACCCGTTGCACGGCCTTCATGCATGAACACAACATGGAAGATCCCATAGAAATGCAATCCTATTTTGTGCAACGCATGCAAATGATCCTCAACAAATTCGGGAAAACGATGGTAGGATGGAATGAAATTATGGAAGGGGGAGAGCTGGACCGGGAGAAGACGGTCGTTCACGCCTGGCAAAGTGCGGAAAAGATCAAAGAAGCCACTGCTGCAGGATACCGTGTTATTGCCCAGCCCGCCCAATATTGTTACCTGGACATGAAACACACCCCGCAGGAACGCGGTATGACATGGGCAGCGATATTTGATGCAGACAAAGTGTATTCCTTTGATCCTGTAGAAACGGCAGGTCTTAGCCGGGAGGAAGCTTCCAGGGTATTGGGTGTTCAGGGAGGATTGTGGTCAGAGTTGATGAATCTGCCTCCCAATATAGCTGAATACCAGGTATACCCGCGTTTGTGCGCTCTTGCCGAGGTGGCATGGAGTCCCCGAGAAAGTAAAGACTGGGAAGATTTTAACCTCCGGCTAAGCGAAACGCATTTTGACCGGCTTTATTTTATGGGTATTCGGTTTAGGATTGCGCCCCCAAAAGCTGATTACGTAAACGGATACATTTGTGTAATGCACCCGTACCCGTGGATGGTCATACGCTATTCGTGTGACGGATCGCTGCCCGGACCCAGGTCACCGCTATATACCGGTCCCCTGAAAACCGACAGCCCTGAAGCGTATCGTTTTGCCGCTTTTTTCAGGGATGACATCCGCAGTCAGGTCACCATGGCAAACCTGCCTTACGACCGCTACCAGAAACCGGCCACCCGGGTTACCGGGAACGTGGAAACTCATCCGCGTACTCCTTTGACACTTTTAGGAGACAACCAACCCGCTTCTTATGTAAGTTGTTTTGGTCCTTTGAAAGAAGATCAATATTTGCTGTTTACATTTGAGAAGCCGGTTACTACCCCGGGGATCACGGTCCAAACCGGTTTGCCGGGAGTAGATATTGACATTGTTGATTTTGCCCGTGTGGAATATTCCGCGGACGAAGTTCATTTTACAAAAGCAGCTTGTCTTTGGGAAAACGGAGGATGCCGTTTTGTTCCGGAACAGCCTGTGAAGGCGGTAAAAATCTTTTTTGATAACAGGAACCAGCCCTTGACATACTATTTGCAAGATCTTCGTATAGAAAAATAAATCTATGGATATTCTTCGTTTTTACCTGAACGGCTCTCTTCGGGAAATTGATTTTTCCGCCAAAAGCAGTCCGCCGCTTTCCTGTTCGGTTTTGCATTACCTGCGCACGTATGAAAAACTGACCGGAACCAAAGAAATGTGCGGCAGGGGAGACTGCGGGGCCTGTACGGTTATTCTTGCCAGTAAAGACATTGTTTCAGGACGGGAAAAGCGCGTTTCCGTGGATTCCTGCCTGATGCGCCTTCCCCAGTTACACGGGAAGCATCTTCTTACCATAGAAGCTCCGGATCAATACCTGGATACACGTGCGGTAAAAGAAGCCTTTTTGAGAGAAAGGGCCAGTCAGTGCGGTTTTTGTTCTCCCGGAATGGTCCTTTCCACTTATATTCACGTCAAGAATCAACTTCCTTTTAATAGGGAAGATATCCAACGTTCTTTGTCCGGAAACCTATGTCGGTGTACCGGTTATCAGTCAATTATGGATGCCGCGTTATCCCTGGAAAAATGTCCGGAAACTCCCGGTAAAAATGAGCTTCCTCTTTCTTTTCCGGAACCCGAAAGCAAAATGCTTCTCTTCAAACAAGATGACCTGGTTTATGTTATACCTTCTGCCTTACAGGAATGCTACCGTGCACGCAAGACCTGGCCCGGTGCCCGGATCGCAGCCGGTTTTACCGGTTCCTGCATGGATTATAAAAATTCGGTCATAGATATTTCCCGTATCCCTCAATTGACACAGGTTAATGTTACGGATTCACATATCACTCTGGGAGCCGCCTGTACTTTTGAAACCATGAAAGAGGAAATGGGGACGTTCTTTCCATACGTGTTGCCTTACCTGGACGAGTTTGCCTCGCTTCAGGTTCGAAACCAGGCCTCCCTGGGGGGAAACATTGCCGACGGATCTCCCGTGGGAGACACTATGCCATTGTGTTTGGCACATGATGCCGTCTGTATTGTGACCGGTCCCCGTGGAACCCGACGCATTGAAGCCCTTCGTTTTACAACGGGATACCGCCGGGTTGCTCTTAAACCCGGCGAATTGATCCTGGCCCTGGAGTTTCCCCGGCCGGAAGAAACTGCTTTTTATTTTGCCCACAAACAGGCACGACGAAGGAATATGGACATCAGCTCGGTTTCTTTTGCCGCCCGCGTTAACCTACGCGGTAAGACATGCCGGGATATCCGGCTGGCATACGGAGGTATGGCAGCCGTGCCTGCACGGGCATTGAATGCCGAACGCTTTTTGAAAGGAAAAGTTTTTTCCCTGAACAATTGCCGCAAAGCCTCGGCGTTGCTTGAAAAAGACTTTACTCCCGTATCTGATGTCAGGGGAAGTGCCGCATACCGCATGGATGTAGCTAAAAATATGCTTTTATTGCTTTATGAATCATACACAGGGAACCATGACTGAACCGGATTTTATTCAATACAGGGAAGCGGCACACCTTTCCGGTGAAACCCGGTATATTCCTGATATGGAACTTTACCGGGGATCGCTTACCGGATATGCCGTATCTTCTCCCCATGCAAGGGCGCGCCTGGAATACCTGGATGTTACATCAGCCCGGAACGCTCCGGGTGTGGCCGCGGTTCTTACAGCCCGGGATATACCCGGGCCAAATACTATGGCTCCAATCATTGACGATGAACCTTGTCTGCTTCCAATAGGCGGAACTTGTGGTTATATGGGACAGGTTGTATGCATTATCGCGGCAGATACACCCGAAAATGCGAAAAAAGCCGCTTCGCTTATAGAATGGAAATGGGAAGTCCTTGATCCTGTCCTGACGGTAGAGGAAGCCATGAAAAACGAAGATTTCCTTTTCAAACCTTTACGGCTAAAACGGGGAGATCCCTCACACATAATGAAAAATGTTCCCTATAGAAAAAAAGGATCACTGGAAGCCGGGGGACAGGAACATTATTACTTTGAAACCCAGGCCGCTTATGCCGTTCCTTTGCATCAGGGTGGCCTTTTAATACGTTCATCCTCTCAAAATCCCACGGACAACCAGCGGTTCGCTGCCTCATTGCTGGGGTTGAAGGCTTCTGATGTTGAAGTTCAGGTAGGATGCCTTGGGGGCGGATTCGGTGGAAAACAGGCCCAGGCCACCTGGCCGGTTGCCTGGTCTTCTCTTTTGGCCTGGAAAACAAAAAGACCCGTTCTTTTTATCCTGGAAAGAGACCAGGATTTCCGGTTAACAGGAAAGCGTCATTCTTTCAAAGCCCGCTGGGAGGCAGGTTTTGACCATCAGGGACGAATTCTGGCCCTGGAAATATCCATGGCTTTCGATTGCGGCTGGTGTAACGATGTATCCATAGCGGTTTTGCACCATTGTCTTTTTCATACGGACGGGGCTTATTACATTCCCCACATAGAAAGTATACTTTACGGGTGCCGGACTAACAAACCCAGCAATACGGCCTTTAGGGGCTTTGGGGTTCCACAGGCCATTTCAGTAATAGAATCCGTTATTACCCAAATAGCGCTAACCCTGGGTAAAGATCCCGCTAATGTCCGTTGGCAAAATTATTACGGGATTCGGAAAAATAACCGCACCCCCTGCAATATGCTGGTGGAGCATAATATTTTACGGGCAGCCCATAGACAGATAGTTAAAAAAAGCGATTATTATGGTTTGCGGAAAAAGATCAATACTTTCAACAAAAAACATACTTTCGTAAAACAGGGGCTTGCCATGGTTCCCGGAAAATTCGGGATCTCTTTCAATGAATCTTTTTTCAACCAGGCAGGTGCGCTTATTAATATATACCGGGACGGTTCCGTTCTGATCCATCATCCGGGTACGGAAATGGGACAGGGATTGCATGATAAAATGACAACCGTAGTTCACCGTGAATTGGGTATTTCTACTGAATTTATCCGGGTTGCGGATACTTCAACTTCCATCATCCCCAATACTACTTCCACGGCAGCTTCTACAGGAACCGATTTTTCAGGAGCTGCACTAAAGGATGCCTGCGATAAATTAAAAAAACGCCTTAATCCCATCGCTTTAAAAATGATGGGGCTGAAAAAAGGCAAAGTGGTATGGGAAAACAATACGGTTTCATGTAAAGAAGCCGGTAGCAGCGTTCCGTTTAAAGAACTGGCGTTTCATTCCTATATGATACTGGAATCATTAAGCGAAAAAGGTTTCTACAAAAGAGAAAATATAGGATTTAACCTGGATACCATGACCGGTCGTCCTTATTGGTATTATGTGATGGGATCTTCTGTAGCACATGTGGAACTTCATTTGCTCACAGGTCAGTTCCGAATTCTGGACATGTGGATTTTGCATGATTGCGGGGAACCTGTGGATAAAGGAATAGATATGGGACAAATACACGGGGCTTTTATGCAGGGTGTTGGCTGGTGTACCCTGGAAAAATTGATAACCGATAAAAACGGAAGGCTGGAAACGGACTCTTTGGATAATTATAAAATCCCGGGGATATATGAATTGCCCGAAAATTTCCACATTGAATTATTTGAGGGAAATCCGGAACCATTGAATATACATAACACAAGAGCAATCGGGGAGCCTCCCTTGATATACGCGTTATCCGTATGGCTGGCTCTCCGGGATGCCAGGGGAACGATACTTCCCATTCCGGCTACCAGAGAAGAATTAATAAAACCATTATACAATGAAGAATAATATACGGATCATTATTTTCTGGGCTGTATGCTGGGGCCTCTCAGAAGCGACCATAGGCTATGTGCTTCATTTTGTTGAAAATTCAGCCGGTATATTGTTGTATCCTTTTGGTGCTTTCTGCCTGATCAAAGCTTTTTCAAAAAGCGGAAACAAGGTCTTTGTACCTGTTATGGTAACAATATTGGCGGCTTTTTTTAAACTGAGTAACCTTGCTTTTACCCCGGCAATTTTCCATTACAGGGTATATTTTCCGGTTCTGGCCATTTTGTCTGAAGGATTGGTTACTTCGGCCCTATTGTTTATAACTGCAGGTTATCCTGTGGAAAACGTGTTCAATAAACTGAGGATAAAAAAAGATATTTTTTGAAAAGTATTTCCGTTGTGAATAACCTTTCTTTTTTCCATTTTTACAAACAAAATTATGAACATCCTTTTTCACTTTTAATTTCTTGAATAGCTTTATATACAGATGTTTTTAATATTTACTAACATATCAACAGACTATTAAAAGAAACATAACCTTTTAAGTAAAAATATATTTATTATTGTTTTCATGACTGATTTCGACCCACACACAAACAAAGAAACCTCGGACAGGGATTTTGAAGAGCAGATAAGACCAAAAGCATTTGCACAATTCTCGGGGCAGGAGAAAATTACCGATAATCTTAAGGTCTTTGTAAAAGCTGCCCTTTTGAGGGGAGAATCCCTGGATCACGTTCTTTTGCACGGACCTCCCGGATTGGGTAAAACCACGCTGGCGCATATTGTTGCAAAGGAACTGGGAGTGGGACTCCGAATTACATCCGGTCCCGTTTTGGATAAACCGGGTGATCTGGCAGGTTTACTTACGGGTCTGGAAGCAGGGGATGTTTTGTTTATAGATGAGATACACCGGCTCTCACCTGTGGTTGAGGAATATTTGTATTCGGCCATGGAGGATTTTACTATAGATATCATGCTGGATAAGGGACCGGGTGCCCGTTCCGTGCAGATATCCCTGCAACCTTTCACACTGGTTGGAGCCACTACAAGAAGCGGACTGCTTACCGCCCCGTTAAGGGCTCGTTTTGGTATACAGTGTCACCTGGAATATTACGATGCTCCTGTTTTATTACAGATTGTTTTGCGTTCTGCTTCCATACTCAATGTTGATATTGATCAGAAAGCAGCTCATGAAATTGCTTCCAGGAGCAGGGGAACCCCGCGTATAGCCAACGCATTGCTCAGAAGGGTACGTGATTTTGCACAGGTTAAGGGTTCCGGAATAATTGACAATGAAATTACCCAATACGCCCTTGATGCCCTGAACATTGATAAAAGGGGGCTGGATCAGATGGACAATAAAATATTATCTACAATAATCCATAAATTCAGGGGAGGCCCCGTAGGGATAGGCACGATTGCAACAGCCGTCAGTGAAGAGACCGGCACGTTGGAAGAAGTTTACGAACCGTTTCTCATAAAAGAAGGATTGTTGCAAAGAACCCCCCGGGGCAGGGAAGCTACCCGGCTTGCTTATGAACATCTGGGTATATTCAGGGAAGAGCCGGAAAAACTGTTTTGAAAAATGATTGTTATGATAAAATATTGGATAGTTACACTTATCACTGTCTTTTTAAGTCTTTTCTCCTATAATTCACAGGCATGTACTTCAGCCATAATCACAGGAAAAGTAACCGCCAATGGAAAGCCGCTTTTATGGAAACACAGGGATACCGGGCAGGAACAAAACCGTATTGAATTTTTTAATACAGGGAAATATACCTTTTTAGCCCTGGTAGATGCCACCGATACCGGGAGCACTGCCTGGACCGGTACTAACAGTGCGGGATTTTCCATTATGAATACGGCTTCATACAATTTAAAAGATGATCAGGTTAAGGAAATGGACCGGGAAGGGAAAGTAATGTATATGGCACTGGAAATCTGTAAAGATCTTCAGGATTTTGAAACGTTTCTGGATACACTTTCAAGACCCATGCGCGTAGAAGCCAATTTTGGTGTTATTGATGCATGTGGAGGTGCCGCCTACTACGAAGTGAACAATCATTCATGGGTAAAAGTAGATGCCAACGACCCTGCCGTTGCCCCCCACGGTTATCTTGTATATACCAATTTTTCCTATACCGGAAGAATTAACGAGGGAATGGGCTATATGAGGTATAAAACGGCTTCTGCCCTTTTTCTGAAAAAATCAGCCACGGCCGATTTCACGCCGCAATGGATCTTTAAAAACGTTTCACGCTCTTTTTACCACGCATTTCTTGGAATAGACTTGTGCGATCCTGCGTTTTCTCCGGAAAATGCTTCCGGATGGTTTTTGGATCAGGATTTTATTCCGCGCCGGTCCAGTACCTGTTCCATCGTCGTTGAAGGAGTAAAACAGGGAGAAGATCCCCTGAAAACCATCATGTGGACCGTTATGGGGTACCCTCCTGCAGGCGTATGTATTCCTCTTTGGGTGGAAATGGGAGAAGACCAACCGTATTTACTCCTGGGACAGGGAGAAAACAACAGATCTCCGTTATGCGAAGCAGCCGTAAGGCTAAAACACGAAACCTTTCCCGTAAAAAGAGGGAACGGAAGCAAATACATGTATTTTTCCCGAATATTCAACAATAAAGGAACCGGTTACATGCAGCAGCTGGCTGTGCTTGAAGAAAGGCTTTTTACGGTTTATATGAACTGTATGGAAAATATGGAAAAAGAAGGATTGACGGGAAAAAAACTGGACAAAAAGCGGATAAAAGACATGTACGGGCAAATTGCCCCCCAGATAGAACACGTATATGACGGACTTTGATGTTAGGGATATACGTAAATTTATAGAAGATTCAGGTTTTCAAAACATTCCGGGGGTTCTTTCTTTACAGGGACTATCCGGATCTTCCGTTTATTTTCCCGTTGCCGGGATATGCAAAGAATCTACGGGTAAGGTTCATGTAGTGATCCGGGAAAATTCCTCGGAAGCTTCTTATGCCGTGGGCGATCTTTCCGTTTTGACTGAAGAGGAAAACGTTTTTTTATTTCCCGCTTCGTACAGGGGCACCGGCAAAACCGCAAGACCCGATGAATCATTCAGGGTACAGCGAACAACGGCTTTAAGGGCTTTGTCCCGCTTTTTCAGCGAAAAAAAGGATATCATTCTTGTTACCTATCCAAAAGCACTGATGGAAGGTGTTCCGGAAAAAGACGCCCTGGAAAAAGATGCCCTTACCATTGAGAAAGGACTCCGATTGTCTCATGAAACAATAAAGGACTACCTTTTCCGGGCCGGTTTTGAAAAAACGGATTTTGTTATAGAACCCGGACAATTTGCCGTACGGGGAAGTATTATTGATGTGTTTTCTTATTCAGAAAACCGTCCTTACCGGATCAATTTTTTTGGTGATGAAATAGAAAATATCCGTATTTTCGACCAAAACACACAGCTATCCATTGAAGAACGGTCTACAGTATCGGTAACACAACGTTTGCAGGGTGAACAACAGTTGCTTGAAACAATTGCCGAACACGCAGTAGTATGGTCTTTCCAGGAAGATTTTAAACATATTCCGCCCAATATTCCCGTGATAGCTTTTTACAACCTGGTAAAGGTGCATGCTACGGTTCGTTATGAAACATCCCCCCAGCCGGTCTTTAACAAAAATTTCGGGCTTCTTGTCAGTGATATACGTAAAAGAAAAGCGGACGGGTACCGGGTTTGCTTATTGAGTGAGAACAAGGCACAGATAAGAAGACTGGAAGATATTTTTGAAAGCCTGGGGTGTCCGCAACCATTTGTGGAATACAAAAAAGTTTCCTTGCACGAAGGTTTTACGGACCACCTCAATAAAATATGCTATTACACGGATCACCAGCTTTTCCAGCGAATACACAGGGTTCACCTGAAAGGTTCGGTCCGGAAAAGTGAACAAATTACCCTGAACGATCTTACCGGGTTTAAAGTAGGGGACTATGTCGTACACATTGACCACGGGGTAGGGGTGTTCGGAGGTCTTGTAAGAACGAACCTGAACGGGAAAGTGCAGGAGGCCGTAAAGATCATTTACAGGGACAATGACGTACTTTACGTGAACATACACGGACTGCACAGAATTGCGCGGTACAAAAGCAAAGAAAGCGAAGCTCCCAGGATCCATAAGCTGGGATCGGGCGCATGGAACCGTATCAAACAACAAACCAAGAAAAAAGTACAGGACATAGCCCGGGATCTTATCAAACTTTATTCAGAAAGAATAGCGGCCAAAGGGTTTGCGTTTTCCCCTGATACCTACCTGCAACAACAGCTTGAAGCTTCATTTCTTTTTGAAGACACTCCTGATCAGCTGCTGGCCACACAACAGGTTAAAAGTGATATGGAAAAGCCGTATCCCATGGACCGGCTCATTTGCGGTGATGTAGGTTTTGGCAAAACCGAGATTGCCATCAGAGCGGCCTTTAAGGCCGTGACTGACGGGAAGCAGGTTGCCTTTCTGGTTCCCACAACCATATTGGCCATGCAACATTATCACACCATAACCGAACGTCTGGAAGATTTTCCCGTGAAAACCACATTTATTTCCCGGCTGAAAACGCCCTCTCAGACAAAAGAAATCTTAAGGCAGTTGCAGGAAGGGACCGTAGATATTATCATAGGAACCCACCGGCTTTTGAATAAGGATGTTTTATTCAAAGACCTGGGACTGCTGGTGATTGATGAAGAACAAAAATTCGGAGTAGCTGCCAAAGAAAGATTAAAACTGCTCAAAACAAACGTTGACACCCTTACCATGACTGCGACACCCATTCCCAGGACGTTACAATTTTCCCTTATGGGGGCCCGCGATCTTTCCATTATCCAGACACCACCGTCTAACCGGCTTCCCATTCACACGGAAGTCCAGACTTTTGATCATGAGGTCATCAAAGAAGCCATAGAAAGGGAACTGGACCGGGGCGGACAACTTTTTTTTGTCCATAACCGCATCATGGATATTGAAGCCGTTGCCGATATTTTAAGAAAAATACGTCCGGGAATCCGGATAGCCATAGGACACGGGCAGATGCCTCCCAAGACCATGGAAAAAGTACTTCTCGACTTCATATGTGGTGATTATGACCTGTTATTATCAACATCCATAATTGAAAACGGAATAGATATCCCCAACGCCAACACCATCATAATCAATCGGGCACACCTGTTCGGACTGAGCGATCTGCACCAGATAAGGGGCAGGGTGGGCCGTTCCAACAGGAAAGCCTACTGCTACCTGCTTGTACCGCAATACGGCGGTCTGACCGAAGACGCCAACAGGCGGCTCAAAGCCCTGGAATCTTTTACCGAACTGGGAAGCGGCTTCAACATAGCCATGCAGGACCTGGACATCCGTGGTGCCGGCAACCTTTTGGGCGGGGAACAGAGCGGATTTATTGCCGAGATGGGTTTTGAAACGTACCAGAGAATCCTGGAAGAAGCCTTTGCCGAGTTGAATCTGTCGTACGACGAACCGGAAAAGGCAGCCAAAAAGCCTTCTTTTGTATCTTCTTTTGCAGCCGATTGTAGCATAGAGACCGATCTGGATGTGATGATCCCCGATGAATATATAGGGCAGGTTTCCGAGAAGATACGCCTTTATAAGGAACTGGACAACATGAAGGATGAAGAACGTTTGCAGCGTTTTTTTGCGTCCCTGGAAGACCGGTTCGGGTCCATTCCGGAACCTCTCCTGCAATTGGGATACGTTGTACGGTTAAGACAACTGGCGTTACAGGCAGGTTTTGAACGTATTGTACTGAAAAACGGCATAATGCTTGCATATTTCATTTCAGATCCGCATTCAGACTATTACAAAACGGAACTATTTGCAAACATCCTGAATTACATATCGGCGCACCCCAGGGATTTCCAGGTCAAAGAGCAAAAAAACAAACTGTTTGTAAAAGTCCCTCACGTTAAGAGTGTTGAAGCGGCGTATAATTTTTTAAAAATTTTTGCAAAACCCTGAAAAAGTGCGACATTTGCAAGCTATGCATAGAACAGGATTCCGGCTGTTGATCCTCGGTTTGTTTTTATTGTTCACAGGAAACATTAAGTCTGCAGCCCAAACGATGGACGCTTTAGGCACATTTACACCTTATTCCATGTTCGGGGTGGGAGAACTTACCCGGCCGGGGATCTCTTTGAACAGAGGTATGGGAGGGATTGGTGCCGGATTGCGTGACAACCGTTATATCAATTACCTGAATCCTGCCTCCGCCTCGGCAAGGGATTCCCTTTCTTTTATGCTCGATTTCGGATTAATGCAGAACAATTTCATCAACACGGACGGATCCCATTCTTCGGCATACAACGCGTTCAACATGCACTACATCATCATGTCTTTTCCCGTATGGAAAAGTTCGGCCATGCAACTGGGTATTATTCCATACAGCAATGTGGGATACCGTTTTATTGAAGATGAAAGCCGGGAAAACATACTGGCTACCATAGGAGCATTCCGCTATTACCATTACGGACAGGGAAGTATCAACCAGGCATTTGCCGCTTATTCAGCCACCTTTTTCCGTCACCTTTCCGTAGGTGTGCAGGGAATGTATTATTTTGGCAACATTGAAAAAAACGCTCAGGCCTATTCACTGACGGCTTCGGAGTCCTATGGAACGCTTAAAACAGGGTATGATATAGTGGTGGGATCGTTTGGTGCCCAGTTTGGTCTCCAGGCTTTCGGAAATTTCAATCCAAACACATCTTTTACTATAGGGGCTACGTTTCAACCGGCCACCACCCTAAAAGGAGATGTAACCCGTTTTGCAAAAGTGGAAAAAGGATACGTTATTGATACGGTGTATTCCGTTGTCAACGAGGAATCAAGAATGTCTGTACCCATGGAATGGACCGTAGGTTTTTCAGTAAGAAAACGCGACAAATGGATGTTCGGGGTTGATTATTCACAGTCAGACTGGAGCAAGTCCAACTTTTCTCCCACACCGGGCATTAATTTTGAACCGGCCATGAGCCAAACCCTGAAAGCAGGTCTGGAATTTATCCCCGACAGGTACAGTATCCGTTATTTCATGCGCAGGTGGACGTACCGCCTTGGGGCGTATTACGATAAATCGTATATGAGACTGAATGGACAACAGGTAGAAGCAATAGGCGTTACCTTTGGTTTTTCACTGCCAATTTACCGTTGGTATAACTCCGTGGGCGTATCCATTGATGCCGGACAAAGGGGCAGTATAGAAAACAACCTTATCCGCGAAAGGTACATCATGCTGATCCTGAATTTCAATTTACACGATATTTGGTTCTTAAAACATAGATACAATTAAAATTCACGAAAATGAAAAAGCTTGGAATCCTATTAACATTGGTCATGTTTGCCTTCGTAACACAAAGTTACGCGCAGGGAGGTAAATTCGGAGCGACACCGGAAGACAGCGTACAATGCGTTAGATACTTGTCTTTTTATAAGGATTATTACAAGAACGGGAACATCAGGGAAGCCCTTCCCTCATGGCGGGGTGCAGTAAGGGTTTGCCCCGTGGGAGTGGTACAATCCCTATACCAGGACGGGCAGAACATTATCAAATTCCTGATCCACCAGACTCAGGATACTGACCGCAGAAAAGAATTGGTTGATTCGCTCATATTGATGTACGACATCAGGATAGACAAATTTCCCACAAGCAAGGCCCGGCTAAGTGCTTTTACATACAAAGCCTATGATATGGTAACATTCTACAAGGAAGACGATATGAAAATATTCCAGGCTTTGCAGGATGTGGTGGAATTCGGAAAACAAAGAACTGATCCCGGCATTCTTGTGCTGAACATGCAATACGCAACCAGTTTGTTTAAAGAAGAAAAAATAGATGCCGAAAAAGTAATTTTGGTATACCAGCAGCTGAGCGAGATTTTCGATAATAAAATGCAGGGCGGATCTGACGAAGCTTTGGATGAAGCACGCAATAATTTTGAAACAATATTTGCCATAAGCGGAGTGGCCGATTGCGACAACCTGCTGGCCTTGTTCGGCCCCCGTTTTGACGACAATGCCTCCGATATTGTGTATGTCAAACGCGTTGTGCAGTTACTATCCAATGCAAGCTGCGAAACCTCTGACCTGTTCCTCAAGGCCGTGGAACGTCTCTACGAAATGGAACCGTCCTACAACTCGGCCTATTACCTCTATCGGTTGTATTCGGCCCGTGATAACAATGAAAATGCTGCAAAATACCTGGAACGTGCTATACAATCCGATTCCATTGACAGCCTGACCAAAGGAGATTACATGATGGAACTGGGCACTTTCTATTTCAAAAAAATGAATAACGCTACGGCTTCTGCCAATTCAGCCCTGAATGCCGCTGAATTCAATAAAGACGTGGAAGGACGTGCTTACCTGTTGATGGGACACATTTGGGCAAACGCCAAGGTAACCAGCGGAGACATGCCGGAAATAGACAAACGTGCCAATTTCTGGGTGGCTGTGGATTATTTTGCCAGGGCCAAAGCGGCAGATCCTTCACTGGAAGAAGAATGCAACCGTCTTATTGCCACTTACAGGCAGTATTTCCCCACTCCGGAAGAAGCTTTTATGCATGATCTGGATGAAGGCACAAGGTATTCTGTACGGACTAACGGCTTATCAGCCACAACAACGGTTAGAACAAACAAATAATGGGATCTTTTTCCCGGACAAAAAAACAAATAATGGTAGCAATGGGCCTGTCTCTTGCTACCATATTTGTCTCTTGTAAAAACCGGGTGACAACGATAGAATCATTTGATAACCTGGACAGCATTCCTACACAGACCATTAAAAACATGGAAGGCTGGCAGGTGGAAGGAGGTATTGTCCGGGGCCGGTTGACGGCTCCTTACATGGAAAAATATTCCCGGGGCTCGGATCCGTATGAAATTTTTCCACAATCCTTCCGGGTAGAAGGGTATACACCGGAAGGAGAACTGGAAACAGTAATTACGGCCGACAAAGCGTTGCACCGGACCGGTGAAGAGCAGGAGTGGATAGCTACCGGAAACGTGATCGTAAAAAATCTTCTGAAAGAAGAAACAATGGAGACAGATACTTTGTACTGGGACCAGCAGAATAAGAAGATCTACACGAATTGTTACGTAAGGCTTACTTCTCCAGACTTTTTTGCACAGGGCTACGGGATGGAATCCGATGAAAGAGCCACAAACGCCAAAATTCTGAAACCATTTGATTCTTACGGGTACATTAAACAGGATACTTTGTCCAATGAAGAAAAAGAATTAACTTCGCACCCTCAAATACAACAAAAACCACAACCACAACCAATAAACTTACAAGATGGCAGTTCTGGAGAAGATTAGAGTACAAATGGGTATATTTATTACCGTACTCATTGCTATTGCCTTAATTTCCTTTATTATAGATCCTGGCACATTACAGTCGGCCATGTCTATGTTCTCTTCCAAAAACGACGTGGGAGAAATGAACGGGCAAAGCATAACATATATGGAATACACAAAAAAACTGGAGAACCTTAAAAACCTGCAACAGGCCATATCCGGTGGTGCTGCCCTGGACGAACAAAGCCAGGAAGCTGTGGAACAGGGAACCTGGCAGGCATTTCTGAAGGACCTGGTTTATATGCCGGCTATTGAAGGTGCAGGCATACGGCTGGGAAACGAGGAGCTTTTTGACATGGTCCAGGGTCGGGACATTTCTCCGGTTATCATGAACGATGCCCTTTTCAGGGGAGAAGACGGGGCTTTTGACCGCTCGCGTCTTACCATGTTCGTAAAAAATGCCACGGCAGATCCCGATGGCATAGCAGCTATGTACTGGGCTTTTATCCAGGACAATATGGAAACGGACAGGATGTTTTCAAAATACAGTTCACTGCTGTCTAAAAGCAACATTGTTACCCCGGTGGAATTAAGAAGGAACATGGAAGAAAACAACATTACTTCTGATGTCAGCTTTGTGCTTGAACCCGTATCTTTTGCCAGGGACACGACCATCAAAATTGCTGACGCAGAGATCCGGAAATATTACCTGGAAAACAAACACCACTACAAACAGATCGCCACACGGGATATTGAGTACGTTGTTTTTCCCATAGTACCATCCGAAAAAGACATTCAGGAAGCCCGCGCGGATATTGACCAGGTATACGAAGAATTCGTTACCACACAAAACCTCCGGCAATTCCTCGCGCGTAATTCGGATAAACCCCTGGATACGTATTATTACAAAGAAGGAGAATTGGTGTCCATATCCGCCGTGCTGGACAGCTTTGCATTCAACGCTTCAATGCGCGATGTATTGCCTGTTTACAAGGAAGACAACTTTTTCCGTGCCGCCAGAATAGCAAACATTAAACAATTGCCCGATTCGGTGTTTGTAAACCATATTTTATTGCAGAGCGATACCCAGGAAGCCCGAAAAACAGCCGACAGCCTGATCAACATACTAAACCGTGATCCGCGTAGTTTTGCCCGCCTGGCAGTAGAATTTTCGGCAGATCGTAATCCCAATGTAAATCCGGGGGAGATCGGTTGGTTTGTGCAATCGGCCTATATCCCCGGTATGGAATCGGTCTTTGAAGCGCCGCTGAATAAACCTTACATTGCCGAAACACAATACGGCATTCACATTGTGAAAGTAAGTGAACGTTCACGTCCTCACAAAAAAGTACAACTGGCCGTGCTGGAAAAAGAAGCAGTTGCCGGAAGAGAAACGTATCAGGCAATTTATTCCCGGGCGAATGAATTATCTACCGGCAGTAAGGATATTGCCGCATTCAACCAGGTCGCTTCTCAAAGAAATTTGTTTGCAGTTCCTGCCATGGGCATTGCGGAAGACGCCAAAACAATCTCCGGATTTGAGCACATGAGGGAACTGGTCCGATGGGCTTTCGACGCCGAACAAGGGGAGGTTTCTCCGGTGATCACGGTGGATAACGCGTATTTTTTTGTTGCGGCTGTTGCCGGTATTCATGAAGAAGGGATCGCCTCACTGGAAGAAAAAAGGGCTGAAATTGAATCCCTCCTTACTCTGGAAAAGAAAAAAGACCGCATTTACGATCAGATGCGTAATGAATTGGCATCACATACAACCCTGGAAGAATGGGCAGACGCGACCGGAAGAAACGTATCCAAACAAACCGGGATTGCTTTTGGATCGGTACAGCAGACAGATCCGAAATTTGCCGGAGCCGTATCAGCAGCTCCTGAACAAACCTTATGCGGACCGGTCAAAGGAGAAGTAGGAGTATATGTCTTCCGCGTGGATGAACGTTCCGACGGTGCCTTCTATACCGAAAACGACGCCATGCAATTTGCATCCTATGTGGCCAATATCCAGATACAGATGGTACCGATGGTATTGCAGGAAACGGCAGAAGTAGAGGACAACCGGGCACGGTTCTTTTAACGGCTGAATAAAAAGTGCATGATGTCCCCGTCCTGCACCACATAGTTCTTGCCTTCCACAGCCAGTTTTCCGGCTTCACGGCAGGCAGCCTCTGAGCCGTAATGAATGTAATCCTCAAATTTGATTACCTCGGCACGAATGAAACCGTGTTCAAAGTCAGAATGAATAAGCCCTGCAGCCTGCGGGGCTTTTGTTCCTTTTATATAGGTCCAGGCCTTCACCTCCATGGGTCCTGCCGTAAAATAAGTTTCCAGATCAAGCAGCCTGAAAGCGGCTTTGATAAGACGGGAAACCCCCGATTCTTCAAGACCCAGATCCTCCAGGAACATTTGTCTTTCCTGGTAGGTATCCAGTTGTGCAATTTCCGATTCTATGCGGCCGGCGACAACCAGGTACGGTTCATTATCCGGCAGTAAAGCTTCAGCTACCTGCCGGGAATAATCATTTCCGTTATGGGCCGCATTTTCGTCTACGTTACATACATACAGGACCGGCTTGTTGGTCAGCAGGAACAGCTCCCGGGCCATCTGTTCCTCTTCCGGGTTGACCAATGTTACGGTTCGGGCATTTTTTCCCTGTTGGAGTGCCTCCCGGTACCTAAGCAACAACCCGGCGAGTTTTGCCGCTTGTTTATCGCCACCGGTTACGGCTTGTTTTTGCACTTTGGCAATGCGGCTTTCTACCGTTTCCAGGTCCTTGAGCTGCAACTCGGTATCTATGATCTCTTTGTCGCGGACGGGATCCACCGAACCATCTACATGCACTACATCCGGATCGTCAAAACAACGCAATATGTGAAGGATGGCATCGGTTTCCCGTATGTTGGCCAAGAACTGGTTTCCCAGTCCTTCTCCTTTACTGGCTCCTTTTACAAGGCCGGCAATGTCCACAAAATCAACCGTTGCCGGAACTATACGTCCCGGATGGACCCGGGCAGCAAGTTCCTCAAGACGTGTGTCAGGGACCTGTGTTGAACCCAGGTTGGGTTCAATGGTGCAAAAGGGAAAATTGGCCGCCTGGGCCTTTCCCGAAGAAACACAATTGAACAAAGTGGATTTACCCACATTGGGAAGTCCCACTATACCGCATCGTAAAGCCATCTGATCTTTCTTTAATTATGAAGGCACAAAACTAACAACTTTTTACGAATTGTCCTTTTGGTCTTCAACGGGCATGTTATATTGAAAGCATGTTTAAATGGATATTGTGTCTGGTCGTATTCTGGAACGTGGAAAATTATTTTGACCCGTTTGCCGACCCGCTTACAGGTTATGATGAATTTACCCCCGAAGGTGCTTATTCGTGGACCTGGGACCGTTTTTTGAAAAAGAAAAATGATCTGGCAAAAATAATTATTTCTTGCGGTACTCAGGAAGACGGGACATGGGAAGCTCCCGCTATAGTCGGGTTATGTGAAATTGAAAACAGGTATGTTTTATCCCTGTTGGTAAACGATTCTCCCCTGGCACCGTTGCAATACGGAATCATACACCGGGATTCTCCGGATCCGCGGGGAATAGATGTAGCCCTACTGTACCTGAAAGCTCGTTTTCTGCCCTTAGAGCGGGCGTATTACCCGTTACAGGGAGAAGACAATATTGTGCTAAAGACACGCGAAATCCTTTATGTAAAAGGAATTTTGGATAACCGGGACACACTCCATTTTTTTGTGAATCACTGGCCGTCCAAAAGAGGCGGCGTGCTGGCGGAAGGGTATAGGATGTGTGCTTCCGAACTGTTATTGCAGGTCATTGACAGTATTTACCGGGTGTCTCCGCAGGCACGTGTCATCGTAATGGGAGATTTCAATGACCCTCCTGATTCCCGGCCGTTGATGCACCTTTCCGGGAAGGGGCTTATCAATGTTTCCCGAGGGGCTACTTACAAATACCTGGGTGTCTGGGAATGTTTGGACCAGTTTTTGGTTAGTCCTTCTGTTCATAATAATATAGAATACGTTAAAGTACACAAAAACAACTATTTACTGGAACGTGACGAGACACATCTGGGGGACAAGCCAAAAAGAACGTACCGTGGTCCGGTTTATCACGGTGGAGTGAGCGATCACCTGCCTGTAACCTTAAAATTTATTACCTTTGCTTCTTATGGCTTCACAACCCGTTAAGACCCCATTGATGGACCAGTATTTTGCCATTAAGGCAGAATATCCCGATGCACTGTTGCTTTTCAGGGTAGGTGATTTTTATGAGACGTTCGCGGAAGATGCCATCAAAACTTCCAAAGCATTGGGAATTGTTCTTACCCGCCGCGCAAACGGGTCCGCATCCTCTGTGGAATTGGCGGGTTTTCCCCACCATGCCCTGGACACCTACCTGCCGAAACTGGTTCGGGCCGGGTACAAAGTCGCTGTCTGCGATCAGCTGGAAGATCCCAAACTCGCCAAAAAGATTGTGAAAAGAGGGATCACGGAAGTGGTGACTCCCGGGCTTTCCTACAATCCGCAATTGCTGGAAGCCTCTGAACACAATTTTCTGGCCGGTATTTTTTCCGGCCGGACACAGGATGGAGAATTGACGGGCATCGCCTTTACGGATATATCCACGGGGACCATACAGGTTGCCCAGGGAAACCGGACTTATATTGAAAGTCTTTTGTCCCAATACAACCCCAGGGAAATACTGGTATCCAGGGAGCAGGAAAAAAAATGGAAGACAGCGGCGGGTTCAACATCTTATGTTTCTACCATAGACGACTGGGCATTCGTGTACGATGCGGCACAGGAAAAAGTAAAAACACAATTTGGCGTTGACAGCCTGAAAGGATTTGGTGTCGAGAACCTTCCGCTGGCCATTTCGGCGGTGGGAGCCGTGCTTTTTTACCTGGAAATAAATAAATACGCCCGTTACGATCATTTATGCACCCTTCAGCGAATAGATTCAGGACGCCTGATGTGGTTGGACAAATACAGTATACGGAATATGGAACTTTTTCCGCGACACGATAATCCGGAAAAAGGGGCGAGCCTTATAGAAGTTATTGATAAAACGCATACTCCCATGGGGGCCAGGCTGCTTCGTCAATGGGTGGTAATGCCCCTGCGGCATAACGGTGATATTCAGGAACGGCACGATGTCATAGAAGCTTTCCTGGAACAATGGGACCTGACGGGTAAATTGCGTAAGATGCTCTCCCAGACGGGTGATATGGAGCGACTGGTATCACGTGCGGCTGCCGGAAGGCTTACTCCCCGGGAAGCGGGACAGCTCAAAACGGCATTGATTCAGACCTCAAAGATTAGGCAATTACTTGCTAAAAGCGAAGAAACGCATGCCATTCGTAAAGATACAGATAAGCTGGACGATTGTACCGAATTGGTGGAAATCCTGCATCGGACACTAGTGGCCTCTCCTCCTGCCCAATTGGGCAAAAGTCCGGTGATCGCTCCGGGATATGATCCGCAGCTTGATGAATTGCGCCATATTGTGTCTCACAATAAAGAGTACCTGCAGGAAATGCAGCAAAAAGCTGCCGACGCTACGGGAATCTCTTCCTTGAAGATCAGTTTCAATAATGTTTTCGGATATTATATAGAAGTCAGGAACACCCACAAAGACAAAGTCCCTGCTTCCTGGATCCGGAAACAAACCCTGGTAAACGCCGAGCGCTACATTACCGAAGAACTTAAATCTTATGAAGAAAAGATCCTGGGCGCTGAAGAACGGATTGCTGTGTTGGAACAGGAGCTCTTTGCACAACTGGTGGAATCGGTAGGTCGATTCATCCATCCCATACAGGAAAATGCCCGTATCCTGGCAAAGCTGGACGTGTTGCTGGGATTCGCCATCCTGGCCCGGGAGCAAAAATACTGCCGGCCACACATGGATGAATCCAATGTAATTGATATTCGCCAGGGACGCCATCCCGTTCTGGAGACGCTTATGCCTCCCGGGGAAGCCTACATCCCTAACGACGTTTATCTGGACAATGACAAACAGCAGATCATCATCCTGACCGGACCCAATATGGCCGGGAAATCGGCCCTTTTACGCCAGACGGGACTGATAGTGCTTCTGGCACAGATCGGTTCTTACGTACCGGCACGTGAAGCAACGCTGGGCCTTGTGGATAAATTGTTTACAAGGGTGGGCGCTTCGGACAACATGGCCCGCCGGGAATCGACATTTATGGTAGAAATGCTGGAATCGGCCGCTATCCTGAACAACATAACAGACAAATCCCTGGTCCTTTTTGATGAGATCGGACGCGGGACAAGTACTTACGACGGGATATCCATTGCCTGGGCCATTGTAGAATACCTGCACGAAAAAGCAGGGGCACAGGCCAAAACGCTTTTTGCCACCCATTACCACGAACTGAACCAGATGGCAGAACAGTATGCCCGGGTAAAAAATTTCCATATTGCGGTGAAGGAACGGGGACAAAAGGTATTATTTTTGCGTAAAATGATATCAGGAGGCGTGGAGCACAGCTTTGGCATCCACGTAGCCGGAATGGCGGGTATGCCCCGCCGGGTTTTACTGACAGCAGAAGAAATCCTCAAAAGAATGGAAGCCGGCAGGGAACAGCCGCCTTCAGTTGAAAGGCCTAAACAGCTTTCCTTTTTTCAATTGGAAGATCCTTTGTTGCAAGCCCTTAAAAGAGATATTGAATCACTGGATTTGAACAAAATGACACCCCTGGAAGCATTTGATGCCTTACGGGAACTGAAACGAAAAATCGGACAAAAAGAATGAAAAAGATCGTAAAGAGCATCAACATCTTCTTGAAACTTATGGGGGAAAGCTTCTCGTTTGCTTTTGACTCGATTAAAGGAGACAAGTTCAGGGCTTTTCTTTCCCTTTTGGGCGTTACCATAGGGATATTTTCCATAGTGGCCGTATTCACGGCAATAGAAGGCCTCGAAAAAAACGTACGCAACCTGTTCTCTTCCCTGGGTACCGATGTGGTTTACATAGACAAGATCTCTTGGGAGTCTTTAACAGAAGGAGAAGGCATAAAATGGTGGGAATTCAGACAACGACCCAACAACACGTACGAAGAGTTTCTTTTTCTGCAGAAAAACCTGAAAAATGCAGATATGATGGCTCTCTCGGCCATTACTTCCGCACACGTAAGGTATGGAAGGTCCACGTTGCGCAATACCTCCGTTCACGGAGTAACTTATGATTGGAACCGGATCTCGTTTTTTGAAATTGACAGGGGCCGGTATTTTACGCCTGCAGAAGCCGCAGAAAATGTGCCGCTGGCCGTCATCGGAAGCAACGTGGCGGAAGAGCTGTTCCCGGAAGGCATATCTCCCGTCAACAATTCCATTAAGATCGGAGGTTTTTCAGTTCGGGTCATAGGGGTTATAAAGAAAAAAGGAGAATCAATGTTCGATCCGGTAACCTATGATGATGCGGTCATCATCCCGTTGCCGTTCATCCGCAATTACATTGACCTTCGTCGTACTTCCCCCAGCATTGTGGTACACAAGGATCCCGGGGCAGATGAAGAAGAATTTATGGCCGAGTTGAGGAACGCCATGCGTGCAGTTCGTCGTTTGAAACCGGTCCAGAAAGATAACTTTGCACTCAATAAAATGTCGTTCCTGGACGATGCCCTTTCGCAGCTTTTCAGCGTTATCTCCATAGCGGGATGGGTCATAGGAGGCTTTTCCATCCTCATTGGAGCCTTTGGAGTTGCCAACATTATGTTTGTATCGGTTAAGGAAAGAACCCATATTATAGGCATAGAAAAAGCCATGGGGGCAAAAAGCGCGTTCATACTGGTACAATTCCTTTTTGAAGCCGCTCTTCTGGCCATGGTGGGTGGTTTTGTCGGGATCTTGATTGTCTGGGGGCTGACCGTGTTTGTTACCAATCAGTATGATTTTGTGCTGACCATGTCCTTTTCAAATATATTGCGCGGAGTGCTGATTTCCGGAGCGGTAGGTCTTGTGGCCGGTTTTATTCCTTCACTTCAGGCAGCCCGCATGAATCCGGTAGAAGCCATTAACCAGCATTGAGAAGGGCTAAGACTTCTTTTGTCAGCTGAACAAAATCACTCACATCCAATTGTTCCGGTCTTAGATCCGGGAGGGCAGACCCCGTTATCTTACGGTTTCCCAGGATCGGCTTTAAGCTGTTACGTATGGTTTTCCGCCGCTGATTAAACGTGGTTTTTACTACTTTCAGGAACATGTCTTCCGGACAATCCAGCGTTTTCCTGTTATTCCTTACCAGGCGGATGACTCCGGATTGCACTTTAGGAGGAGGAACAAAAGCTCCCGGGGGAACCGTGAAAAGGTATTCTGTATGGTACCAGGCGTGGAGCAAAACACTTAATATACCGTAAGTGCGGGATCCGGGAGAAGCGCAGTAACGTTCCGCAACTTCTTTCTGGACCATACCCACTACCCGGGGGATCCTGTCCTTCAATTCCAATACCCGAAAAAAAATCTGGGATGAGATATTGTAAGGAAAGTTTCCTATCAATAAAAATTCCGGAGGGAACACTTCTGCGGGCAAATGCAGAAAATCTCCCTGTATCAGTCTTTCTCCCAGTCCGGGATATTGTTGTTGCAGGAAAGCCACCGATTCACGGTCAAGTTCAACGGCGTAATAGTCAATACGGGGATGATCCCATAGATACGCAGTAAGAACGCCCGTTCCGGGACCCACTTCCACAACCGGGACCTTCTGCCCGCCTTGTATTACCGACAGGCTGTTAACGATTCTTTGGGCAACTCCCTGATCTCTAAGGAAATGTTGTCCCAATGCTTTTTTTGGCCTTACCTCCATGGTTCAAAGATAGTTTTTATACCTTTATGCAACTCTAAAGGCGAACGTTATGAAAAAAACTATTTTTCTTTTATTGGTTTCCCTGACCCTGCTTTCCTGTTCCGGCAGGCAGGCACGGCAAGCAGACCTGTGTCTGCAGCAGATCGCACAGGAAGTCAATGCGGTAGGTCTCTCGGTGGCGGTGATCAGCGACAACGAAATTGTATATACCGGAGCCTGTGGCCTGAAAAACATTCAAACGGAAGAAAAACTCAGGCCTTCGGATCTGATGCGCATTGCCTCCATATCCAAAAGTTTTACGGCAACGGCCATAATGCAATTGCACGAGGCCGGTTGTTTTGACCTGGACGATGATATAGGGGTTGCCCTGGGGTTCCCGGTGAGAAATCCCAACCATCCCGATATTCCCATAACTTACAGGATGTTGCTGTCTCACACTTCTTCTTTGAGTGACAAAGGAGGATATTTTACCCTGGATGTGATCCGCCCCGGTATAACCCCTGATGTTTCAGGATCGTTCAATGAATACGCCCCCGGTACCGGGTACCAGTATTGCAACCTGGGATTCAATACATTGGGGGTTCTGATAGAGATCCATTCGGGAGAGCGTTTTGACCAATACATCCGCAACAACATCCTGGATCCCCTTGGCCTATACGCCTCGTTTAACGTAAATGACCTGGACACCAATCGTTTTGCCACAATTTATGCTTTTGAAGAAGGAATGTTTGTGCCTTCACCGCAGGCATACAATCCCCGTAAAGAGGAGATAGAAAATTACATGGAGGGTTTTTCGGCTCCCATTTTTTCGCCCACCGGTGGCATGAAAATCAGCGCACCTGATCTGGCGCGTCATGCCCTTATCCAGATGAACGACGGCTATTTTAACGGAACGGAAATTCTTTCCCCGCAAAGCGTTGCCTTGATGCAAACGCCCCAAAGTCCGGGAAGCCGTTCTTCCGAAAACGGATCATGCGGGTACGGTTTTGCCCTGGAAAAAACGGACAGGCTCATTGACGGAGAAATCATGACGGGACACACCGGGAGCGCGTACGGTTTATACTCGGCCATGTTTTTTGAGAAAGATAAAAAGTTCGGGTTTGTTGTATTGTGCAACGGATGTGATTCGTCGCTTCCCCGCCGGGAAAACGGATTTATGCCGGTCCAGACCGACGTGATCAACGCGTTGTACGATATATTTGTCCGTTAAAAGAACGGTTTTCAGGAAAGACCCAGTTCTTTCTTTTGCAACGCATCAATTTCTGCAGGGGCGTCCAGCATAACATCCCGTCCGGCATTGTTCTTGGGAAAGGCAATGAAATCCCGGATGCTTTCCGATCCGCCAAAAAGGGAACACCAGCGGTCAAACCCAAAGGCTATTCCGCCGTGTGGAGGTGCGCCGTATTGAAAAGCGTTAATGATAAAGGAAAATTTGGCTTGAATTTCTTCCGGAGACATCCCCAGAACCTTGAACATACGTTCCTGCATGGCCTTATCGTGGATCCTGACTGACCCGCCGCCCACTTCGGTACCGTTTAAGACAAAATCATAGGCATTGGCACTGACTTGTTCCAGCTCTTTTGGATCATCGTTGTAGAACTTGTCCAGATCCCCGGGTTTGGGTGCTGTAAAAGGATGGTGTTTGGCATAGAAACGTTGGGTTTCTTCATCCCATTCCAACAACGGAAAATCATATACCCAAAGGGGAGCGTAACGGTCTTTATCTCTCAGGCCCAGACGGTTTCCCATTTCCAGCCGCAACACACCCAAAGCTTCCTGCGTTTTTATACGGGCACCACTCATTACCAGGATCAGGTCTCCGTCACCGGCTCCGGTAAGGTGTGCCCAGGATTCCAGGGCTTCCGGGTCAAAGAATTTATCCACTGAAGATTTGTACGTCATAACGTCATCGGACCCTTTTACACAACGCACATAAACAAGCCCTGTTGCCCCTATTTGCGGCCTCCGGACCCACTGGGTCAGTTCGTCCAGTTGTTTTCGTGTATAGGAAGCTGCACCTTGAACGCAGATGGCTCCCACATATCCGGCATTTCGGAAAACACTGAATCCCGTATCACGGGTCAGCGGGGTAAGATCGTGGAGCAACATTTCAAAACGGATATCCGGTTTGTCACTCCCGTATTTTTCCATGGCGCTTTTCCAGGAAATACGGGGCAGGGGAGCGGGAATATCCTTCCCGAGAACGGATTTGAAAAGATGCAGTATCAATCCTTCGAATTGTGCCAGCACATCGTCTCGCTCAACAAACGACATTTCGCAGTCTATTTGTGTAAACTCCGGCTGACGGTCTGCCCGAAGGTCTTCGTCCCTGAAACAGCGTACTATCTGGAAATACTTGTCGTATCCGGATATCATCAGCAACTGTTTAAAAGTCTGCGGACTTTGGGGCAGGGCATAGAATTGTCCCTGGTTCATGCGCGATGGCACCACAAAATCCCGGGCTCCCTCAGGGGTGGATTTTATTAGAAAAGGCGTCTCAATTTCCAGAAAACCGCATTGGCTCAGATAACTCCTGGTTTCCTGCGCCATTTTATGACGAAGCATCAGGGCTTTTTGCAGGGGAGGCCGCCTCAGATCCAGGTAACGGTAACGTGAACGTAATTCTTCCCCGCCGTCAGAATCTTCTTCTATGGTAAAAGGCGGAGTCTGTGACCGGCTCAGAATTTCCACACCCTTCAGCAGAATCTCAATTTCCCCTGTAGGAATTTTTGGGTTTTTGCTGCTCCGTTCCACGACCGTTCCTTTAGCAGTAATGACATACTCGCGTCCCAGGTCTTCCACGATGTCTGAGATCTCCCGGGGAGAATCTCCGTTGACAACCAGCTGGGTGATGCCGTAGCGGTCACGAATATCAATGAAAGTCATACCTCCCAGTTTCCTGATACGCTGTATCCATCCGGCCAATTGTACCTCCCGGCCTGCGTGGGAAAGAGTAAGTGCTCCGCACGTATGTGTCCTGTACATATTGATGATTTTTTAGGCAACAAAGGTAATTAGAAAATGGCTACCTTTGTGTGGCAATGAAAAACTATTTGGATCTCCTGCAACACATCCTGGATGACGGGACGTACAAAAACGACAGAACGGGAACCGGAACAAGGAGCGTTTTCGGGTACCAGCTGCGTTGCCCTCTTTCAGAAGGATTTCCGTTGTTGACGACAAAAAAGGTACACATAAGATCCATCATTTACGAACTGCTCTGGTTCCTGAAAGGCGATACAAACATAAAATACCTGAACGACAACGGGGTAACCATTTGGGATGAATGGGCAGATCCCGGCGGCGAACTGGGTCCCGTATACGGCAAACAATGGCGATCCTGGAAGGCATCAGACGGAACAACCATAGACCAGGTATCCCGCCTGGTGGAGGGTTTGAAAAAGGATCCCGACGGCCGCCGTCATATTGTGAGTGCCTGGAATGTAGGAGAAATACACCGCATGGCCCTGCCGCCATGCCATGCCCTCTTCCAGTTTTATGTGGCTGACGGGAAGCTCTCCTGCCAACTTTACCAGCGCAGTGCAGATGTCTTTTTGGGCGTGCCTTTCAACATAGCCTCCTATGCCCTGCTTACTCTCATGGTGGCACAGGTTTGCGGGTATGAACCGGGGGATTACATCCACACGTTCGGAGACGTACACATTTACAACAACCACATGGAACAGGTACGGCTGCAGTTAAGCCGTACGCCGCGTACTTTGCCGAAAATGGAGCTTAACCCTTTGCGGCAGGACCTCTTTTCCTTTCAATATTCAGATTTCAGCCTTCGGGATTACGATCCCTGGCCGTCCATAAAAGCTCCGGTTGCCGTATGAAAAATCAGGAAACGAAAAGACCGTATACGCTTTCCCTGGTGGCCGTGGTGGGGCCGGACCTGGAATTGGGCGCAAACAATCAATTGTTGTGGCACATTTCTGAAGACCTCCGGCATTTCAAAATGCTTACCATGGGCCACACGGTGATCATGGGGAGGAAAACCTCTGAGTCGTTGGGAAAACCCCTTCCCGGGCGTAACAACGTGGTCCTTTCAGGAACCGGAAAAAGCCTGGAAGAAGTGCTTTCACAGATAACCGATCAGGCCGAGGTGTTTGTCATCGGGGGAGCGCAGATCTACCGGCAAACCATTGGCATGGCAGACAAACTATACCTTACGCACGTTTGTGCCCCCCTGCCCGATGGAGGCGCCGATGTGTTTTTTCCGGCCATAGATCCCCTGCTGTGGAAAGAGGTCATGCGGGAAGATTTTCCGCACGGGGCTAAATTCCCTTTTCCCTTTTCTTTCGTGACATACGAACGCATCCGGTCCCGATAGCAGCCAGCAGAGCCAGGAGCAAAGCCCCGGAACTGATGCGCGAGATGACAATACCGGTTGTATATGAGGAAGGTAGGTAAGTGAAACGGATTTCATGTTCTCCTTCAGGGATCCGTAACGTCCGGGTAATGTAATTGGACCGGCAGATCTGAGCTTCCTCCCCGTCAATCCACGCCTTCCATCCTTTGGGGTAAAAAATTTCAGAAAACACCACAATACCGTCTTTTTCCATAGAAGCCCGGTATTCCAGTGTGTTCGGAGAATATGAGGTCAATGTTACGGTTGAATTTGACGGTCCGGCCGTTGCTACCCATGATTCCGGGGGATCCTGCATCACGGCGGTAGTTCTCAGATCTACCTTTGTCAGGCTTTCAATTTCTTCCAACGGGGATGAAACCGGTTGTATGGAAGACACCACCCAGGCATTCTCCAACGCATGGGGATTGGTTACAGGTAGCGCCTCGGCCGATAAGATAACGTACCGGGTATTGAGCATATTGAGAACCGGGGTCCGGGAGCTGTTGCCGTTGTATTTAAAGATATCCGAGGCTTCTTCCAGGGTTTGGCACTGGCTGAGTTTGTCCGCAAAATACTGTATTTCCGGCAACAGGTGGTGATCGATCACATCCTGGTAACGCTGCAATTTGGCTGCGTTGTATCCCCCAATGGATTTATGGTGGTAACTGGCTGTAGCATCCATAAAAGTACTTCCGGTAAGGTCCAGTACCCGGTAATACAAATCCGGATCCTGTTTAATATGCTTGTCTACGGGTCTCTCTGCAAACTGGTTGCGGTAATTGATGCGTGAAACAAAATGGGATTCGTTCAGATACCGTTTGCCGACGGGCAGGTAGTCTGCCAGGACCAATACCGCAAAAGCACCTATGATCCAGGCCTGCCTGATTTTCCGGTGAACGCCCAGCCAGAGTAAAACGGCGGCTGACAGGATCAGAAGGACAGAACGCCATGCATCCCGGCTTAGAAGGTCTTTACGGTCTTCTACCAGGGCCGGGATCAGTGATGAAGGCAGGGAGCTATCCGATGGTCCGGTGAAAGAACCGGCCAGGGAAGGTATCAATGCGGCCAACAAGGAAAAACCTGCCGTAATACCCAATGCCCAGTATATGCCTTTAACGGCTTTTTTTTGTGGATATACACCCTCCAGGATCTGCCACAACACGTATATTCCCAGAGCCGGCAGGACCATTTGCCATATTACCAGGATCATGCTGACTGTCCGGAATTTATCGTATAATGGCACAAAACGGAAGAAAAAAGCATTAAACCCGGGAAGGTGGTAGCCCCAGGATAACAGCAGAGCCAGCAGGGAAACACCGGCCAGGGCCCATTTGACCGGACTTTTTACAAGTATAAGTCCCAGTACAAAGAGAAAGATCATAATGGCCCCCATGTACATGGGACCTGCCGTAAAAGGTTGTTCTCCCCAATAGAGCGGCATATTGGAAATCACCCCGTCGGCGTTGTAACCCATATCGTTCAATGTCTTGTAAGTGTCGGAGTCCTTATCCAGCGGCCCGACGGAAGCACCCCCGTAAAAATCGGGTATCAGCATGTTGAATGATTCCATTTTGGAATAACTCCACTGGGTTGCGTAATCGAACTCAAGGCCTGATCTTGCTTTGCCGTCTTCACCCGTACTAAGTTCCGAACCTCCCCGCATGGATTGGGCCGTATATTCGTATGTGGGAAGCAGATGGTTGGCAGATGTAGCCAATCCCAGCAGGCCCGCCGCTATTATCAAAAACGTTGTTTTCATGAATTTTGGGACCCCGTTCCGGATAACGGCTTCTGCAAGAAGACCGGCCATTAGAAAAAGTATGATAAATCCCAGATAATACGTGATCTGAGGATGATTGGCGGCCACATGCAAGCTTACTGTCAGAGCAAAAAACAAAGCCCCGGTCAAGGCCTGTTTGCGGTAAGCATATGCCATGGAAGCCAGCACCCAGGGCGCATAGGCAATAGCGATCATCTTGGTCACGTGTCCGGCCTGAATGATCTGGAGGTTGTAGGAACAGAAAGTAATGGCCACGGCGCCTAATGCCCCTATCCACGGATTGATCCCCAGTGCAAGGAACAACAGGAATCCGCCCAACAATGACAAGAAAAGGTAGGAGGCAGGTTCTGCTCCTGATTCCAGTATTTGACCAATGACCCTGACGTAATTGCCTTTCGTGACTTTATTGATGGTAACGGTGGGCATTCCCCCGAACATGGAATTGGTCCAGCGTGCCTCGTCTTTGTGTTTTTCGTTGTAGTCCTTTGCCTCTTTAGACATTGCCTGCCAGGCAGTTATGTCTCCCTGGTTGAGTGTTTTTCCCTGGAAAACCTGGGGAACAAAACCATAGGCAAGAATAAGAAAGAAAACCACGGCTACCGGATAAGCGATCCGTTTTTTTACGGGAATCTTTTGCATAGCTTCAGTATTTTATAACAAAGGTAAAAAGAAAGGGCTTATATTTGTGTAAAACCTATTGTTTATGAGTCGTGACGAATTTTCCGGATTTTTCGGTGTTTTGGTAGCTACTGTCGGATCTGCCGTAGGATTGGGCAATCTGTGGAGATTCCCCTATTTGGTAGGACAAAACGGAGGCGCAGCTTTCATTCTTGTCTACCTGGCGTTTGTGCTGATCATCTGCCTGCCTATTGCCATATCTGAATTTATTATTGGCCGCAAAACAAGGGCAAATACGGTAAAGGCATTCCAGATACTGGCTCCCAAAACGGCATGGAGCGGAATTGGGATCGTTGGGGTGCTGGCCGCTTTTTCCATTCTGGCCTTTTATACAGTAGTAGGAGGATGGACCCTGGATTACCTGGTACGATCCGTTATTCATATCTTTTCAAAGCCCGATATATCTGCTTTGGAAAGCCAGTTCACGACCATGGTAACTTCTCCTGTGCGGCCCATAGTATGGACCGTTGTTTTTATGATCGTATGTGCACTGATCGTTATGTGCGGAATAAAAAAGGGTATTGAAAAATATTCCAGAATCATGATGCCTTTCCTTTTTTTGATGGTAGTCATCCTGATGGTACGCTCTGTCACATTGCCGGGAGCCGGCGAAGGCATCTCGTTCTTGATAAAACCCGATTTTTCCAAGATTAACACATCGGTGGTACTTGCGGCACTGGGACAGGCCTTTTTCTCACTGAGTCTGGGAATGGGCTGTCTGATCACCTACGGTTCCTATATTCCCAATAAAGAAAACCTGACCAAACTTTCGTTTTCCACGGCTTTATCCGACACGCTTTTTGCCATGTTGGCAGGCCTGGCCATTATGCCGGCGGTATTTGCTTTTGGAATATCCCCCCAGGAAGGTCCCGGCCTGGTTTTTATTGTTTTGCCCCGCATATTTGCCCAGATCCCTCTGGGGAACCTGTTTGCCGTTATGTTTTTTATTATTCTGCTCATTGCCGCCATAACCTCGGTCATTTCCCTGTTGGAGGTGGTAACGGCTTATGTGACGGAAAAACTGAAGATGAAACGAACAGTTGCAGTTGCAGGAATAACTGTCATAGTTACCTTGTTTGCATCCCTGAGCTCCCTTTCCCAGGGAATTCTGAAAAATGTTACGATTTTTGGCAAATCCATTTTTGATTTCTTTGACTACCTTTCGGCAAATATTCTGCTTCCTTTGGGAGGGCTTTTCATCGTGATCTTTGTAGGATGGTATATGAAAAAAGCCATGGTTTACCAGGAATTTACAAATCAGGGCACCCTGAAGGGCACCCTGTTCCGTACGTATTATTTTATCATCCGTTATATCGCACCGGTGGCCATAGCCATCGTTTTCATAGATCTTATTTTACCGTAACCCCCAGGTGCCAGTTCCCGTTGTAACCCAGTTGGGAGATGTTGGTTATCGTTTCATCCGAGGATATGGTAACCATGTTTCCGCCTGTCTGTACGGGACCATTTCCGTCAGTCATCAATACAGGGTGCAGATCCCGTTGCTGTATGATCTGGTTGATGATCAGGCTTTCTCCTTCCTGGATCTGGACGTTGTAGTATTCAGTTATACCCGCCGTCTGGAGCAACGACCAGTATTCAGTGTTTTTCAACTGGTCTATGAATACCTTCTTGAGGTTGGCCGTATTCTGGGGAATCAGGTTGGTTTGACCGGCATGGGCTCCGTTGATCAGCACTATGCGCCGGGCCAGGTTTTCTATGAAATTGAATGACTGGGTGGGATCCATATCCTGATTGGGATTTCCTTCCTCATCGGTCAGGGACAGGAATGTTTCGTATATTTCCAGCAATTGGTCTCCGTCTTTTGCAATGATCACAATAGAAGCCGCTGTGTCAGCCGGACAAAGCAATACATTTTCAAGGTTCTTTCCGGCAAAGCCCCCTACGTATTCGGGAAGCATTTCAATCAGGACCATAATATTATCACCTGACACAGGAGAGGCAAAAGGCCGTATTCCCACGTTCGGTTGGAACAGTGCCATGGTCTTAGATGCCGAAGACAGTAATGGCACATGTTCAACATTTTGGGTAGAAACACCTTCCGGCACGGTAAGGATCGTATAAAAATCCTTAACAATACCGTATCCTTCCAATTTAACGGCATACGTTCCCGAAACTATGTTTTCAACGGAAATACTGCCGTTGGCACTTGTGTATCTCTTGTAATCGTAATCAGTAGCATCTGTCTTTTGTATATTCGGGGTGCTGCGTGTGGCGGGCTTAAAGGGGGTTCCGGTTTTCAACACTCCGATATTATCCTGTATGGCTTCTGCGAACGGTTTTAGCAATGACACCATACGGGAAGCAACAGAACCGACTACATCTTCTTTGGATATGCCTTTAGTTACACTGCTGAGTGCAGCAACATCCGGGGTTGCCACAGAAGCTTCACCCGTTACAGGGATTGACTGGCCGGAAATGCGTTTCAGGTAAACATTTACCCCTGTAACGGGAGTCCCTCCTGTATCAGTAAATGTTACGTTTAGCTGGTTGTAAAGCGGTGTGGTAACCGTTATTTCCGGGCTGTATGCAGTTCCTGCAGCGTTGGTAGCAAAAGCTTTCACCGTATAGGGGGTATTTTCCGTTATGTTTTGCGTGAAATCCGCCGTAAAAGTACCCGCTCCGGAACCCGTTTTACGGGTGGTCGTATTCAAAATAAACCCTCTTTCAGTTACCTGGTCACTTCCCTGTTTTTCCACGGTTGCCTGAACACTTATCTTGTTGTATAGCAATTCGGTAACCGTTACTTCGCTAAGAGTCGGCAAAACACCTGCCAGGTCCAGAAAAATTCCGTTTTGCTGCGTCCTGATATAATGAATATCTGTTCCGGGTTTGTATGCATTCCAGTTGTCCCAGGAGGGATGTTCAATCAAAACGGTAGGAACCGGTTCTGTTAAACGGTTATTGTACAGGTAAAGTTGTGTGCATACCTCCGGAAGGCCGGCCCAGGATTCCGGGATTCCTCCTTCAAAGTTGCCGTTGTACAAATGAATGTTCAGGTGATCCCCCGTGGTTGTCATGCTCCCTAAGTCGTCAGGCAATACGCCGGTCAGTCCGGGATTGTCAAACAAAAGCAGGTCGGTAATATTCGTCCATTGGGAAAACAAGTCGTCCGGGAGCGGACTTTGAATACCCGTTCCTGACACCTCAAAAATTACCAGGGCACTCATGCCGGACCATGTTTCAGGAACGGTCCCGCTTATCCGGTTGCCGGCCAGCCTCAATTCTGTAAGTTTTGCCAGGTTTCCCATAGTTCCGGGGAGGGAGCCGGTCAAGTCGGTTTCCGTCGCTAAAAATCTTCGTAATTCGCCAAGGCTTCCCAGGCTTGTGGGCAACGATCCGGTCAGATCCGGATTATTCCCCAGATCCAGTGTGCGCAGGGATGTGAAATCCCCTATTTCCGAAGGCAGTTGGCCATTAAGTCCAAAACCGTTCAGATTCAGCCCGGTAATGGCCTCGTTTTCAACAGTGACTCCTTCCCAGGCGGAGATATCTTCCAGGGTGTTCCAGTTCTCTCCCTTTGTCCAGTTCTCTCCCCCCAGCTGGTTATACAGGACCATCAGACGTTCCCGTTGTGCATCGGGTACGGGCTCCAGCCCCAGGAAAACATTGTTTTGCTGGGTCCGCAAAAAATGAATATCTGTATCGGGCAGGTAATCATCCCAATATTCCCAGGAGGGATGATTCTGAATGACCAGGGGAATCTGTTCGGTCAATTGATTCCCGTACAGATACAATTGCGTACAGGTTTCGGGGAGAGAAGCCCATTCTTCCGGGATCCCCCCGCTGAAATTGCAATTGTGCAATTGAATACCAAAGCTGCTGTTATCTGTGGCAATCTGACCAATCTGCGGAGGCAGGGGACCCGTCAGACCGGGATTGCTGTGCATGATAAAGGAACCTAAATGCGTCCATGCCGTAAAGATGGTTTTGGGCAGGGGACTTTGAATAGTCGTTCCAAAAAGCGCAAAATCCTGCATGGCGGTCATTCCTTCCCACGATTCCGGGATCCTTCCTTCAATGTTGTTATTGCCTATGTTCAGACAGGTAAGGTTAGTCAGGTTTCCCATAGAAGCCGGCAGACTGCCCTCCAGGCCTGTTGTCACGGCCCGGAAAGTTTCCAGGTTAACCAGGTCCCCGGTTTCTCCGGGAAGTGCTCCGGTCAGACCGGGATTGGACCCCACATCCAGTGTTACCAGGTCTGTCAGGGCGCCAATGGCTGAAGGCAATGTACCGTTAAGACCAAATCCGTTCAGATCCAGTCCGGTGATTTTGCCGTCTTCCATTGTTACTCCACCCCAGTTCTGAACGGGCTCAGAGCTGTTCCAGTTGACTTTCTTTTCTTCATTCCAGTTGTCCCCGTCCAGAGACTCGTAAACTTCCACAAGAGCGGTTCTGCGGGGATCTTCCGCCTGGTTGAAAATAATGGTCTGTGTCTGGGCAATGCCGGCGTTATCCCTTACGGTTACCTCTCCCGAACGGGCAGGACCCGTATTGGGAGCCACCAGGAATTCCAGCGTCCCGGACGACAATGCTTTGGTCCCAACGAACTGGATCCAGGATTTTGCCGTTGCCGAGACATCAACCGTATAAGCAGTATTGTATTGCAGGGTAACGGTGTACGTTCCCCCTGCAGCCTCTACAGATGTTGTGTTGCCTCCTATAATAAGTGTGTTCCGTGCGCTTTGTGTGATGGAGACTGTAGCCTGCATAGTGCCGCTCTTGATGGTCAGCGTTCCGGTCTGGTCCGAGGACGAGGTGGAAACTGCTGCCGTCAACTGGAGGGTGGCGTTCCCCGAACCTTTGGCCGGAGAAACCGTAAACCCTTTGCCCGAGACGGATGCAGTCCAGGACATGCTGTTGGTAGATAAACTGATGTTTTGTGTTCCCCCTTCCTGGTTGAAGGAAACACTCGTGGGACTGGCTTCTATGAACGGTACTTCGGGTTTACAGCTGTTCAGGAGCAGCATGAAGGTGGCCGTGGCCAGCAATGTCAGGATCTTTTTCATAGCACAAAGACGCATTTAAGGAATGATTGGCTGCTTTATGCCAGCAGGGAAATCAATTTTCCTGCCAGATCTTTAAAAGCATCACCAGCGGCATTTTTATCGTTGGCTACCGGAATACCGGCATCTCCCCGGTCACAAACTCCCTGTATGAGAGGGATTTCCGCTAACACAGGCAAGTTGTATTTTTCGGCAAGTTTTGCGGCTCCGCCTTTCCCGAAAATATAATATTTATTTTCAGGTAATTCTTCCGGGGTAAACCATGCCATATTCTCTACAATACCAAACACTTTTTTATTCAGGTTCGGGTGGTAAAACATATTCAGGCATTTTTCCACATCGGCCACCGAAACCTGTTGCGGGGTTGTAACGACTATTCCGCCGGTCAGCCGGAGGTCCTGCATCAGGCTCAGATGAATGTCTCCGGTTCCGGGAGGCAGGTCAATGAGCAGGAAATCCAACTCGCCCCATTTTGTTTGTTGCAAAAGCTGTTTGAGGGCATTACTGGCCATCGGGCCGCGCCAGATCAAGGCCTGTTCGGGTTTGGCAAAATAGCCTATGGAGATCCATTTTACCCCGTATTTTTCCAGGGGTTTAAATACCTGCACGTTTTCATCAATAACATCCACACCGGGGTGTTGGTCGGTCGTTCCGGTAAGGGTGGGAATGGAGGGACCGTAAATATCGGCATCGGCAAGCCCAACGCGGTATCCTTCCATGGCCAGTGCCACGGCCAGATTAACGGCAACGGTGGATTTTCCCACTCCTCCTTTACCGCTGGCTATGGCAATGACATTTTTAACGGCTTTCATACCGTCTATTACAGGCGCTTCTTTTTCTTCTTTTTTCTTCCCTGCCTGCGGGGCACTCGGCCTCATGGCCGCATAATCGATTTTTGTCATTTCATTATTTTCTAATATCCATTTCTTCAAGCAGGTATCCGGCCTCTCCGTATTTGTCAATAATAAAGAGCACGTAACGGATATCTACGGCAATACAACGTTGCAGATCGGGTTCAAAAATCACGTCGCCGCTCATAGATTCCCAGTTGCCGTCAAAAGCAAGCCCAATTAATTCCCCGTGGGCATTGACAACGGGTGATCCTGAATTACCTCCGGTGATATCGGTGTTGGCAATAAAACCTGTAACGATTTCTTTTCCGGGTTCGGCGTATTGTCCGTAATCTTTGTTGTTGTATAGTTGTTTTAGTTTTTCGGGTACCACGAATTCCCAGTTATCGGGATCTTCCTTTTCCATTACCCCTTTTAATGTAGTGTAATAATCGTAGATCACTCCGTCTTTGGGTCTGTAATTCAAAACGTTGCCATAAGTCAAACGCATAGAGAAATTGGCATCAGGATACATGGCTTCGCCTTTTTTCATTTCCATCATACCGGCAATGAAATTCCGGTGTCCGCGTTCATACTGTACGTTGTAAGGAGCTATGGCCGCCTGGCATTCTGCGTTTTTTTCCTCTACCGATTTTCCCAGGATTACAGCAGGATCGTTGGCTATTTCATCCAGGGCGGCATCGCGCGTATTTTCTGCAACCAGACAATCTATCAGACAATTTAATCTTTCGGCAGAAACAAAAAGGCTTTTCTCGAAAAGATTTTCCACGTAAGCGTCAATGTTTCCGGAATATTCTTCATCAATTACCCGGTATACGGAAGGATAATGTGCTTTATCAACCCGTGAGGCAAACAGTTTAAGCATGGCTTTGGCTACTTTGACATCGGTAGGGGCGTTGTAATTGGCAAAAAACCTTTCTGCCTGGGTTTTCAGACCTTCCGTGTTTACACTGCCGTCTTCCCCGGTTCTGCTCAAAAGGCGGGCAGCCCGTGAAGCAAAGGAGGAAACCTCAATATTACGAAGTGACTCGCTCAAATAGCGGCTGATATATACCCTGTCCCATTGACCGCGTATGGCTTCTTCAATATCACTCAGAGCGGTTCCGTATTTTTCAATGCGTTTATTATTGGCATTCACCCAAGCCGAAAAAGCTTCTTCTTCCATAGCCCTTCTGCTTTTGACGTTTAGTTTGTCAAACGTTTCGTTCATGCCGGTCCATTTTTTCCAGGCATTGGAGCTGCCCGAATATTTACTGGCATACTGAAGCTGCACTTTGGGATCGGCCAGCATGTCTTCCAGTAATATGTCCTGGCGCAGGGTCCTGACTTCAATTCCAATATTGTTGGTCAGTTGTTCCTGGCGATCCACTTCAACGGAAGTCATATAACGGGTGGTCGTTCCGGGATATCCCAGTGTCATCACAAAATCTCCCTGTTGAATGCCTTTCAGGCTAACGGGAAGGAATTGTTTGGGACGGTACGGTTGGTTGTCTGCGGAATAATCGGCAGGTTCATTATCAGCTCCGGCATAGATCCGGAACATGGAAAAATCACACGTGTGACGGGGCCACATCCAGTTGTCGGTGTCGGCACCGAATTTTCCGATAGAAGAAGGAGGTGCTCCAACAAAACGGACATCGGAATATACTTTATATACAACCAGGTAATACTGGTTTCCTCCGTACATGCTGTACATCCTGCCGGTAGTATTCGGGTTCTCTTCTTTTACCTTTTCTCCCCATTCCCGGATGAGCTTATTCTCGGTTGCCATGCGGCTTTCTTCCGTGGTGCATGTATCCAGTACAGACAGAACCTCTTTGGTAACGTCTGTCATACGTTCCATAAAAATCACCCTCAATCCGGGTGCCGGGATTTCTTCTTCCCTGTTTTTAGCCCAGAATCCGTCTTTCAGGTAATTGTGCTCCACACTGCTCAAAGCCTGGATAACACCATAGCCGCAATGGTGGTTGGTCAGCAGCAACCCTTCTCCTGAAACCACTTCTCCGGTACAACCGCCGCCAAAGATCACTATGGCATCTTTCAGGCTTGAATGGTTGATGTCATATATGTCCCTTGCATTCAGGGCAAGCCCGGCATCTTTCATGTTTTTAATATTCATTTTTTCCAGGAGCGGCAGGAGCCACATTCCTTCATCGGCACGTGCCGTGCTGCTTAAAAGGAGCAACGCGCACAAGAGGTAGCTGATTCTTTTCATGAGATGTATTCTTATTAAGTTGTCGTTAGCGAAAATATCCGGCAAAGGTAATCATAAAAGACAAGAAAAAGTTTTTCGGTGAAGGCTTGTCAATCCAAAATCCCGGATGGCTTTTCTGTGTTTTGCGGTAGGGTAACCTTTGTTCTCTTTCCATCCGTATTGTGGATGAAGCAAATCCTGTTCCATCATGTACGCGTCGCGAAATGTTTTGGCCAGGACCGAGGCTGCGGCAATAGCCGCATATTTGCGGTCACCCCTGACAACGCAACGGTGCGGAACCACCGGGCTCAGCAAAGGTTCGCCGCCTGCCGGGTGGTACGTATAGAAACGGTTCCCGTCTACCAGTATAAAATCGGGAACGGGATTCAGCCGGTCCAGTGCCCGGTGCATGGCCGTAACAGAGGCTCTCAGAATATTCCATTGATCAATTTCCGCGGCAGAACAACAGGCCACACCCCAGCTGACGGCCTTTTCCAGGAGGTAATCCCTGACTTCCAGACGTTGTTTTGGGCTCATTAGTTTGGAATCCTGCAATAACGGATGATAGAACCCGGGCGGAAGAATTACCGCTGCGGCATAGACCGGTCCTGCCAGGCATCCCCTGCCGGCTTCATCGCAGCCGGCTTCCCGTCTGCCTGCCTGAAAATGGGGAAGCAAAGGAAAATACATATATACAAAGGTAAAGGAAAAATTATTACCTTTGTCGCCCTGTATTATCCCGTAAAACAACATATAAACATATTGACTTAATGAAAACTTATACTACAGAACAACTTCGCAACGTGGTACTGATGGGTAATACCAAATCCGGAAAGACCACCCTTGCCGAGGCCATGATGATGGAAGGTAAAGTGATTGACCGCCGTGGGACCGTTGAAGCCAAAAACACCGTATGTGACAATACGGAAATTGAACAATTGTATCAGAGATCCATTTATCCTACGCTTTTCTATACAGAGTACGAGGATCATAAGCTGAATTTCATAGATACTCCGGGTTCTGACGATTTCATAGGCGGTCTTATATCTGCATTCAGGGTAGCCGATTCAGGTGTTATGCTTGTTAACGGGCAGCACGGAGTGGAAGTGGGAACGGAAATTTTCTCCCGTTATGCCGAACAGCACAACAAACCGCTCTTCCTTGCCGTCAGCCAGCTGGATCATGAAAAAGCCAACTGGGACGCATGTCTGGATTCATTGCACGAAGCATTTGGCAACAAAGTCTGTCCCGTTCAGTTCCCCGTAGAAGCAGGGGCCGGGTTCAACTCATTTGTTGATGTAGTAAAAATGAAAATGTACCATTTCAACGACGCCAATGGAAATCGTGAAGAATTGGATATCCCGGCCGAATACAAAGACAAGGCTGAATCCATGCATTCGGAACTGGCAGAACGTGCTGCCGAAGCAGACGAACCGTTGATGGAAAAATTCTTTGAGAACGGAGCCCTGACACCCGACGAGATCATACAGGGTCTGATCATTGGATTCCGCAAATGTGAGATCATGCCGCTTGTCATTGTTTCCGGGAAAAAAGATATTGGCGTGAAACGTTTGATGGAACTCATAACCCTGATAGCCCCCCATCCGGGGACGACACACACCAAAACCGTTTCCGGTGAAGAAATTCCCTGTGACGTAAAGGGCGCTCCTTCCATCTACATATACAAAACTACCCAGGAACCGCATCTGGGAGACGTTGCCTTTTTCCGTGTTATGTCCGGCAAGATCACCGAATCACAGGATCTGATCAACGCCAATAACGGCGGCAAAGAAAGGATATCGGGACTTTTTGTGGCCGCAGGTAAAAAACGTGAAAAAGTTACCGAACTGGTAGCCGGAGACATGGGTTGTACCGTAAAACTGAAAAGCGCCCGGTCAAATCACACCCTTAACGGCAACGGGAAAGACTGGGAATTCGAACCCATCGCATTTCCTCCCGCCAAATTCCGTACTGCCATTAAGGCCAAATCGGAAAAAGATGACGAGAAGCTGGGTGAAATTCTGAACAAAGCCGCAGCCGAAGACCCCACCATTATAGTGGAATATTCCAAAGAACTCAAGCAGATTATTGTTAGCGGACAGGGTGAACACCACATCAACACCCTTAAATGGCACATAAACAATACCCACAAAATGGAAGTGGATTTGATCCCTCCCAGGATTCCTTACCGTGAAACCATCACAAAAATGGCAGCGTCCAGCTACCGCCACAAAAAACAATCCGGAGGGGCCGGTCAGTTTGGGGAAGTCCACCTGCTTATAGAGCCTTATGTTGAGGGCGCTCCCGAAAACAACCGGTTCAAGGTTGAAGGAAAAGAACTGGTCCTCAACATCAAAGGCCGCGAAGACTACGACATGGACTGGGGCGGAAAACTCATTTATTACAACTGTATTGTAGGTGGTTCCATTGACGGGCGTTTTATGCCCGCCATCATGAAAGGGATCATGGAAAAAATGGAAGAAGGCCCGCTGACCGGGTCCTATGCCCGTGACATCAAATGTTTTGTTTACGACGGGAAAATGCACCCGGTAGACTCCAACGAGATCTCTTTCAAACTGGCCGGAAGGAACGCCTTTAAGGATGCCTTCAAAAAAGCCGGACCCAAGATCATGGAACCCATATACATGGTAGAAGTTCTTGTTCCTTCGGATTGCATGGGCGACGTTATGAGCGATTTGCAGAACCGCCGCGCCCTGATTGAAGGCATGAGCAGTGAAAAAGGCTTCCAGATCCTGAAAGCCAGGGTTCCCCTTGCCGAGTTGAACAAATACTCCACGACGCTCAGCTCCCTGACTTCCGGTCGTGCCAGCTTTACCATGAACTTCCTGGAATATGCCCAAGTACCTTCTGATGTTCAGGACAAACTCCTGAAAGAGTACGAAGAAGAAGAAAAAGACGAATAAACATTTTTCCGCAACGGATGATAAAAGCGGAACATATTACCAAATCTTTCGGCAGTGTGCAGGTTCTCAAGGGCGTTTCCCTGGAAGTTGCACCTGCTGAAGTAGTTTGTATAACAGGGGCCAGCGGAGCAGGTAAAACCACTTTGCTTCAGGTTCTGGGAACATTGACCCGACCCGATTCCGGACAGGTATGGATAGGCGACACGCCCGTTAGTGAATTGAAAAAAGACGGACTGGCCGACTTTCGAAACAAACATATAGGATTCGTTTTTCAGTTCCACCACCTGTTGCCCGAATTCACGGCCCTGGAAAACGTATGCATTCCCGGTTTCATTGCCGGCGATCCTGCAGGCCGTGTACGCAAAAGAGCTGCAGAACTGCTGGAATTCCTGGGTTTGGGACACCGCAGGGAACACAAACCCGCCGAACTGAGCGGGGGCGAACAGCAACGGGTGGCAGTAGCCCGGGCCCTGGTTAATCACCCAAAAGTGATCCTGGCCGACGAGCCTTCAGGGAATCTGGATTCCCATAACAAGGAAGAACTTCATAAATTATTTTTCCGGTTGCGCGACACCTACGGTCAGACCATCATTATGGTAACTCACGATCAGTCACTAGCCGGTATGAGCGACCGCAGCCTTACCATGCGTGACGGACTTTTTTTGCCCTAACGTGGAACCTTTCCTTTTTAAACAGTTTTCCGTTCATCACGAACGTTCTTCTATGCACGTCAATACCGACAGTGTCGTACTGGGGGCATGGGCAAACAGCAATGTACAGAAGCCTTCCCGGATCCTGGACATAGGAACCGGATGCGGAATACTGGCCCTGATGATGGCACAGCGTTTTCCGGGCGCTGTTATAGATGCTGTTGATATTGATGATGAATCCGCCGGAGAAGCCGCAGAAAATGCGTTGCATTCGCCCTGGTCCGGCAGGATAAACGTTTCCCGGGCAGATTTTCGCTTCTTTATGCCTCCTGCCCCTTACGATCTGATAATCACCAATCCCCCGTATTTTTCCCGGTCTCTGTTACCGAAAAATAAACGCCGTATAGTAGCCCGTCACAGCAACCCGGACAGCCTGTCATTGAAAATGCTGGCAGAAGGCGTTTCCCGTATGCTTGCCCCGCAGGGTGTCTTTGCCGTCATCCTGCCTGAAGAAGGAGCGACTGGATTTCTGGAAGAAGCACGTTCTGTGGAAAAGCCTATGTTTCCGCACCGGATTACTCGTGTTTTCACCCGTTCGGGAAAACCGGCCCTCAGGATGCTGGTACAAACAGGCAACACGGAAAAACTCCCGGTCCGGGAGGATCTGACAATCTACGAAAACAATGGAAATTCATACAGTGCACAATACGTGCAACTGGTAAAAGGGTTTTATTTGTGGGCGTAAGGGTCGCTTACTTGTCTTTTTGTTCCAGCTTCTTGTCTATGTAATCGCGGAAAAGCTTGTTGCTAAAGCGTTCCTCGGCGATGTAAAGACGCGCTACCTGTTGGGCAGTCAACACGTTCAGGAACTTGTGATGGTATTCACTTCGTAAACGGGTCTCTTTTTCAAAAGTCAGGATATACTCTTCCAAAAGTTTGTCAATGGGAGCGGGTATCCCTTTGGGGTGTTCGTCCAGGATTACGGGTTGGGCCGGGGCCCGGTGATCTCCGGCTTTTGTACGGCCCTGGGAAATGTCGGCAGGTTCGGTGCCTTTACCGGAATAATTTGCATGAAGGGGTTCCAGTAAACGGTACATTTCCGCTTTTGACCTTCCGCGTTCGTGACCTATTTCCCTGACCTTTTGCTCCAATTCGTTATACAGTGGCCAGAATTTTTCGGCATCTTCTGCTGTAAGGCCCACTTCCTGTGTGATAAAAGCAACCTTCTGGGCCCGAATGGCTTCCCTTTCTGCCCTGCGTTCTTCATCGGTCTTATGAGGACGCGCATCCTGGGCCATAGCCCATAAGGGCATAATGCTCAACAGAATAACTAATAAAAAACGGTTCATGGCAAATGTTTTATTCATTGTCTGTGTTTAATGCTAAGTTTCCCGGATCAAAACCCGGATAATCCATGTAATCGATCAGGTCTTCAAATTCCGGGTCGATAACGGTCGTCGTCTGGTTTTCTTCAAAAAGATCTTCCAGAATAAGAGTGGATATTTCTCTGTGATCAAGACCCAGGACGGACCATTCACTCAAAACGGAAAGTTCTTCGGTCTGCATTTGTTGTGTTTCGTTTCTTCCTGTTATCAGGAGCAGCAAATAGCCAATACCAAAGAGCAATACAAAAGCAGCAGCAAGTTGTAACTGGGGACGGAGCAGACGAATAAAACGCCGGCCCTTTCCTGTTACAGAACCGGCCTGATCCGGGACCTCCCCGTTTGCCCACCGGGCTTCCACCTGTTGGAAATAACCGGAGGGAACCTTGAAGGGGTTCTCTTTCAGATGCGGATTATGTAACGTTTTATCACTCATATTACATGTATTAGATGTTGCGCGGTCAAAAAGGTTTAAAGGAGCATTTCTTTAAGCATTTCCTGAATTTTAAAGACAGCATGATGGTACGAAGCCTTCAACGCCCCCTGGGAAGTACCCAGAATACGGGACATATCTTCGTATTTGACCTCGTCAAAATAACGCATGTTGAATACCAGGCGCTGTTTTGGAGGAAGGCTCAGGATGGCTTTCTGCAGCGCCTTTTGCATGTCGTCCCCGTTGAACAACTGCGGGTCGGCGTCCAACCTGTCTTCCATCGGGACCTGTTGCAGTGATTTGCTTTTTTTCAGGAACGTCAGGACTTCGTTGGTCGCAATGCGGTACAGCCATGTAAACAATTGCGATTGCCACCGGAAAGAAGGCAATCCGCTCCAGGCTTTTAATAAGGTGTTTTGCAGGATGTCATCCGCATCGTCGTGCAGAAGTACCATTTTACGGATGTGCCAATACAAGCGCTGACTGTACAGGTGTACAATTTCGCTGAAAGCGCGTTCGTATTGTCCGCTTTCACACCAGGATCGTAATTCTTTATCTGAGTCTGAGTTCACTTGCTTTTGCTACAATACCGGCGGCATTGAGCCCGTAGAGGTCCATCAGTTCACGGGGTGACCCGCTTTGTCCGAACCCATCTTCCATGGCAACCATGCGCATGGGGACGGGGTGGTGACGGGCAAGCAGCCCGGCTACTGCTTCACCAAGGCCTCCGGTAACCAGGTGTTCTTCCGCAGTAACTACCGCTCCTGTCTTACGGGCAGATTCAATGATGGCCTTTTCATCCAGAGGCTTGATGGTGTGTATGTTGATCAACTCGGCCCGGATCCCTTTTTGGGCCAGGACCTTCAAGGCTTCAAGGGCTTCCCATACAAGATGGCCGGTGGCCAGGATGGTCAGGTCTTCCCCAGGCTGGATCATCCAGGCTTTCCCAATTTCAAAGGGTCCGTCAACCGGAGTGAAATTGGGTACGGAAGGCCTTCCAAACCTCAGGTACAGGGGCCCTTCCCAACGGGCTGCAGCCAGGGTGGCCAGTCGTGTCTGGTTGTAATCACAGGGATTGACTACGGCCATGTGGGGGAGCGCCCGGGCCAGGGCCAGATCTTCCATGGTCTGGTGCGTGGCTCCGTCTTCGCCAAGGGTGATGCCTGCGTGGGAGGCGGCTATCTTTACGTTGGCCTGTGAATAACAGACAGATTGCCGCAACTGATCGTAAACCCGGCCGGTGGCAAACTCGGCAAAGGTCCCCGCAAAGGGGATCTTTCCCGTGACTGCCAGGCCTGCCGCTACGCCCATCATGTTGGCCTCGGCTATACCGCTTTGAAAAAAGCGGTCGGGGAAAGACTCGGCAAATTTTTCCATTTTCAGCGAACCTATCAGGTCGGCACACAGAGCAACCACATTCGGGTTGAGGGTTCCCAATTCGTACAGCCCGGCGCCAAATCCGGAACGGGTATCTTTATTTCCAGTATTAGTCATAGTCATTTAGTGCATTAAAAATCTCCCAGTGTTTCCTTTAATTGTGCCAGCGCAAGGGCTTCCTGTTCGGCCGAGGGGGCTTTCCCGTGCCATTTGTGGGATCCTGTCATAAAATCCACTCCCTGCCCCATGTTGGTGTGCATCAGAATCATAACCGGTTTGTCACCGGGTTCTGCGGCCATACGGTAAGCTTTGCGTATATCATCCAGGTTGTGGCCGTCACATTCCAAAACGCGCCATCCGAAAGCGGTCCATTTGGCATTCAGATCTCCAACACCGCCAATTTCGTCCACAGGGCCGTCTATTTGTTGCCGGTTCCAGTCAGTGATGGCCGTCAGATTACTGATCTTATGGTGGGCACCGAACATAGCCGCTTCCCAGACCTGTCCCTCTTCGCTCTCGCCGTCTCCCATCAAAACATATACACGATGGGGGTCACCGGCAAGTCGTTTGCTTAAAGCGGCTCCGCACGCAATGGAAAGTCCCTGTCCAAGGGATCCGCTGGCGACGTGAATGCCGGGCAATCCGTTTTCCACGCTGGGATGACCCTGCAGTCTTGAGCCGAGTTGACGGAATGTGGCCAGCTCTTTTACCGGGAAATAACCCATACGTGCTAAAAGGCTGTAATATAAAGGGGAAATGTGTCCTATGGAAAGAAAGAACATATCCGCATTTTGGCCGTCACGACGCCATTGGGCAGGATCCTGATCCAGGAACCCGGCAAACAAAACGGTAAGAAAATCTGTGCTGCCCAGGGAACCTCCCGGGTGTCCGCTTTTGGCGGCGGTGACCATGCGAATGATATCCCGGCGGATCTGAGATGTAAGGTCCGGGATGGAATGGGGTGTTTTCGGATTCATGCTGTCTCTGCTTTGATTTCCTGCAAAGATAAAAATAATAATTACCTTTGCGCCACTTATGAAGAACATCAGAAATTTCTGCATAATTGCCCATATAGATCACGGAAAAAGCACGTTGGCAGACCGTCTTCTGGAGCTTACACATACGGTTGAACAACGGGATATGGAGGCTCAGGTTCTGGACAATATGGATCTGGAACGGGAGAAGGGAATTACCATAAAATCCCACGCGATCCAGCTGGATTATGTATCCGGGGGTGAGAATTATGTGTTGAACCTGCTGGATACCCCGGGACACGTGGATTTTTCCTATGAGGTTTCCCGGGCTATCGCTTCATGTGAAGGGGCGGTACTGGTGGTGGATGCCACGCAGGGTGTGCAGGCGCAGACCATTTCCAATCTATACCTGGCTATTTCACACAATCTGGAAATCATTCCGGTCATCAATAAAATTGATATGGATTCGGCGATGGTGGAAACGGTGCGTGACCAGGTTGTAGAACTGCTGGGATGCCGGCCGGAAGAGGTGTTGTGTACCAGTGCACGAACCGGGGAAGGTGTTCCTGAGGTCCTGGAAGCCATTGTTAAGCGCATTCCGGCACCGGTAGGGGATCCCGACGCTCCGCTTCAGGCTTTGATCTTTGACTCGGTCTTTAATTCTTTCCGGGGGATCATTGCTTATTTCCGGGTAATGAACGGGTCTGTCAGCCAGGGGGATAAGGTGAAATTTTTCAATACCGGAAAAGTTTACGAAGCCGATGAAGTAGGCATCCTGAAGATGAAAATGACGCCCCGTAAAGATATCCATACAGGGGATGTAGGTTATATCATTTCTGGTATTAAAACGGTATCCGAGGTAAAAGTGGGGGATACCATTACCCATGTGGCCAGGCCCTGTAAACAAGCCATAGCCGGGTTCAAAGAAGTAAAACCCATGGTTTTTGCCGGTTTGTACCCGGTAGATACGGACGGGTATGAAGAGTTGCGCACTGCCCTGGAAAAATTACAGCTGAATGATGCCTCTTTGACATTTGAACCGGAATCTTCGCTGGCCCTTGGATTTGGATTCCGTTGCGGGTTCCTGGGGTTGTTGCACATGGAGATCGTGCAGGAAAGGCTGTACCGTGAATTTGATTGCGATGTGGTTACTACCGTTCCTAACGTTTCTTATATAGTATACACAACAAAAGGAGAGTGCATTGATGTTCACAATCCCTCGGGCCTGCCGCCATCCACATTAATAGACTCCATAGAAGAACCCTATATCCGGGCGCAGGTCATCTCCAAAGCGGAATACTTCGGAGTCATCATGAAACTGTGCCTGGACAAAAGAGGCGTGTTGACCAATCAGCATTACCTCACCTCGGACCGGGTGGAACTAACCTTCAAAATGCCGCTCTCTGAAATAGTCTTTGATTTCTACGACAAGCTCAAAAGCGTCTCACGCGGGTATGCCTCTTTTGACTACCACATCACCGGGTATGAACAAGCCGATCTGGTCAAACTGGATATCCTGCTGAACAGCGAACCCGTAGACGCACTGTCCAGCCTGATCCATCGCGGACACTCCTACACCTTTGGCCGGAAAATGTGTGAGAAACTAAAAGAACTCATCCCCCGCCAGCAATTTGACATAGCCATCCAGGCTGCCATAGGCGCCAAGATCATCGCCCGTGAAACCGTTAAAGCCGTACGCAAAGACGTAACCGCCAAATGTTACGGCGGTGACATCACACGCAAACGCAAACTCCTGGAAAAACAGAAAAAAGGGAAACGCCGCATGCGCCAGATCGGCAACGTGGAAGTTCCCCAATCCGCCTTTATGGCGGTCCTGAAGCTGGACTAACTTCAAATGGAGTTTGACTGCGCCACAAACCCACAGTTGTGCGCCAAAAACCCACAGTTGTGCGCCACAAACTCTCTGTTGTGCGCCACAAACCCACTGTTGTGCGCCACAAGCCCACAGTTGTGCGCCACAAACGCCCTATCAGTTGCAGGTGTACAGATCTTTTATGGCCGCTTTCACTTTTTTGTTGATCCTTTGGAAATAGGGTGCCGCCAAAAGCATCATAACTGAGGACGCCAGACTTATCCCAACACAAAATCCCTTAAAGAAGTCAATAACAGGAGTCGGGTCGGGATGTTCCAGGATAAAAATGCCTACAATGCTAAGCGCAATGACTATCATGAAGATCAGGCGAAGGTTATTGAAAAAGTCCTGGATCTTAAGCAAGTGTGTCAGTTTATATAAAGGTCTGTTTCCCGGATCAAATTTACAATCCGCTGTTTTGCAACGCAGGTACACCCAATGAAAGCATTCCCCCACAATCTCTATACCGGTTTCCTGCAGAAAGTCAAGATAGGATTTGCTTTCCGGAGAATGCATATCTTTCTCCAGTAACTCCAGCCGATAGGTATACGTTCCGGGAGTCCCTTTTTCAAATACGTATTTTCTGAATCCGGTACAGATAAGCATCCATCCTTCTTTTGCCATTTGATTGATCCATGCTTCTTCTTTTTCATATTCCCATAAAAAGAAGATTTTTCGTACAGTTTTTTTCATGCTGCTATTCGTTAGTTATTAATGATCTTATTGCCGTTTTTCACAAGTTCTTGCAGCCGGATCAGCTCGGTGCGTGCGATGTCCCGTCCCTTTTCAGTGATGACATATTCCTTGCGACGACTTTCTTCTGCTTCCGGGAGAGCCTGGATCCAGCCTTTTTCAAGCATGGAAGAGATGGCGCCATAGAGGGTTCCTGCCGAAAGTATAAGCCGGCCGCCGGTCATCCTTTTTGTTTCCTGCATGATTCCATACCCGTGAAGGGGTGTATGTAAAGCCAGTAATGTGTAAAATACGGCTTCAGTCAAAACAATATTTTCTTCAGAATTTGTCATATCATTATTCCTTTATTCCGGTATTCCGGGTGTCGTTATATCGGGAGACGTTACAAAGGTAAACGATATATTTTAATATGCAAAAAAAGTTTCAGGTAGACCCTTCAACGCCACAGGGGGGGGAAAGTTCCAGGTAGAAATTTCAGGTGGAAACTTCAGCTCCATTTTCAGGAGGCTGACAGCAATACGCGCAACAGGTGGAATTAGCTACAGGTAGAAAATCTGCCCTTTTTGAGGATGAACCGGGGTTTTTTGCCGATCCATCCTCATGGAAGCCCCTTTTTGAGGATGAACCTGGGTTTTTTGCCGATCCATCCTCATAGAAGCCCCTTTTTGAGGATGAACCGAGGTTTTTTGCCGATCCATCCT